>CAJOMO010000024.1 GCA_905235685.1 uncultured Selenomonadaceae bacterium | reverse complement strand
GAACTTTGGTTTACAAAAACCCCGTGGCCCGATTTTACGCCCGCTGAATTTATCGACGCGCTGATAGATTTTGCCAATCGCAGTCGGCGTTTCGGCGCTATCAATAATCACTAAAAAGGAAGTGGCTTCTTGGCTTTACGTATTATAACCGGTGTCATTGGAATTATAATTGCGGCGGTTGTTATTCAGCTTGGCGGGGCGACATTTGCCGCCGTTGCAATTTTCCTTGCGTTGGTTGGCTGGCACGAATTTTCTTCCGCCTTCAATCGCGCAGGATTTGACACTGCGTATTTTTTAGGCGCAATTACTTTGGTTTTAATTTTATGTTGCGCGTGGCTCGGAAATATCGAAGAATTATTAGCCGTGCTGACATTGGGCTCGCTGGCGATTTTTTTATTGACAGTGCTGTTTTCAATGCGCCCGACGGACGTTTGCGTATCGGTTGCCGGATTATTTTATTTGGGGCTGCCATTCGCGCACATGATACTTTTAAGGTTTATGGCGGACGACCCGCACCCTGTACAATCGCTGTTAAATTTCGTAACTTTTGTTCGTGAAAATACCGGCACGACTGACACGTTGCAGGCGTTGACAACTTTTAATTTGGACGACGGCTGCGCGCTGATTTGGATTTTATTCACGTGCACCTGGGCAAGCGATTCATTTGCATATTTTATCGGTTCGGCGATAGGCTCGCACAGATTAGCGCCGTCGATTAGCCCGAACAAAACAGTTGAAGGCGTGCTCGGCTCGATTGTCGGCACGGTTTTAACTGCGGTAGTTGTCGGCAGTTTCTTATTTGGATTTGCGATAACTCAAATGGCGTTGGCGGGCTTTTTAATCGCGTTGGCGGCGACTTTCGGCGATTTGGTTGAATCCGTCATTAAAAGGTTTACCGGCGTCAAAGATTCGGGTTTCCTGTTTCCTGGGCACGGCGGCGTTTTGGACAGGTTCGACAGTTTCATTTACACCGCGCCGGTTTTCTATTATTTTATCACCATTACGAAAATTATTTGAGGGCTGACGAATGATAACAAAGCCAATGGAAATTGAGCGGCGCAGCATGGAAATAATTTCGCCGTACCTTGACGGTTTGAATTTGACGGCGGACGAAGTGAAAATATATTCGCGAATAATCCACGCGGCGGGCGATGTTGAATACGCGCCGATAATAAAAATTCACCCGCAGGCGATACAGTCAGCGAAAAAAGCCATATTGAACGGCGCAAATATTTTCGTTGACGTTGAAATGGTACGGGCGGGAATAAACAAGCGGGCGCTGTCGAAATTTGGCGGCGAAGTTTTTTGCAAAGTTGCCGACGACGAAATTAAAAATATTTCTGCGCGAGAAGGGATAACGCGATCGATGGCGGCAATGCGGAAATTCGGCGCAGAATTAAACGGCGCGGTTGTTGCGATTGGCAATGCGCCGACTGCGCTTTATGAAGTTTTGCGGCTTATCGCTGAGGAAGATATTTCGCCCGCGGTGATTATCGGCGTACCGGTTGGATTTGTGGGCGCGGCTGATTCTAAATTTGAACTTATCGCGCAGGAAAAAATCCCCTACATTTCGGTTACCGGCACGAAAGGCGGCAGTTCAATCGCGGTTGCCGCCGTCAATGCGATTTTGTATCTTCTTGATTAAGGGGGCGTTTTGATGGAAATAAACAGCCTGCGCGAGGCGCTGGATTTTTTGAGGAAATTTCCAAACAGATTAATTGAAACTGACGTTGAAGTTGACCCTGCGGCGGAACTTTCGGGCGTTTATCGTTACATTGGCGCGGGCGGCACTGTCAAGCGTCCAACTACGGTAAACGGACCGGCAATGATTTTCAACAAAATTAAAGGACACCCCGATGCAAAAATCGTTATCGGTTTAATGGCGAACCGCGACAGCGTTGCAAAAATGTTCGGCTGTACCAAAGAAGAAATTGGACACTTGATAAAAAATTGCGCCAATAATCCGATTCAGCCCGCTGTGGTGGATAAGCCCGCGCCTTGTCAAGAAATTATTCACAGGGCGACTGACGCCGATTTTGATTTGTATAAACTTGTTCCCGCGCCGACGAATACGCCGCAAGACGCCGAACCATATATCACGCTCGGAATGTGTTATGCGACGCACCCCGATACGGGACTTTCTGACGTGACGATTCACCGAATGTGTATTCAGCGCAAAGACGAACTTTCGATTTTCCTGCAGCCAGGCTCAAGGCATATCGGCGCAATGGCGGAGCGCGCAACTGAATTAAATAAGCTGTTGCCTATTTCGGTTTCAATCGGCGTAGATCCGGCAATTTCAATTACCAGTTGCTTTGAGCCGCCAACGACGCCGCTCGGTTTCAATGAGCTGTCAATAGCCGGCGCTTTGCGGAAAAAACCTGTCGAACTGGTGAAATGCATTGCCATTTCTGAAAATTGTATCGCCAATGCTGAATATGTTATCGAAGGCGAAATTTTACCAGGCAGTAACAATGTCGTGGAAGACCAAAATACTCATACGGGTTTTGCGATGCCGGAATTTCCAGGCTATGACGGGGTTGCCTCTCACGAATGTTGGCGCTTGAAAGTCAAAGCCGTTACACACCGGAAAAATCCGATTATGCAGACTTGCATTGGACCGAGCGAAGAACACGTAAATATGGCGGGTATTCCTACCGAGGCGTCGATTTTGAATTTGCTTGATAAGGCGCTGCCTGGCAAAGTCAAAAATGTTTATTCACATCGCGCAGGTGGCGGAAAATATATGGCGATTTTGCAGTGCGTCAAAACCGTTCACACCGACGAAGGCAAACAGCGGCAGGCGGCGTTGCTGGCTTTTTCGGCTTTTCCGGAATTGAAACCAAACGACGTACTTTGGGCGCTGAATACGCGTTTTCAAGGCGACAGAGATATTATCACAATTCCTGGCGTTCGTTGCCACCCGCTTGACCCGAGCGCGCGCCGTTTTTGGAAGTTGAACCGCGGAAATGGTATCCCGACTACGGAAAATAAATTTTGATTTTCAACTAAGATTGAGCAGGGTAACCTGCTTTTTTTATTGAATAAGAAAATCTTATAAATTCTGCGCGAAAAGCGCTTGATTAAGTTTCCGGAAATTTTTAAAATTGCGGCGAATACAGATTGAAAGGCGGTTTTCTTTATGGCATTGGAAGAATTGCAGGCGAAAAGCGAAATCAGCGAATTGGTTGGTAAATTTTCAAATCTGGAAGTCGACGTTCCGGCGCAAATGGCGCTTTTCACGAAAGACACGCACGTTCAAGTTTATATGGGCGAGACCAAGGCGTTTGATATTCACGGCGTCGAGGAGCTCGAAAAAATTTTCAGCCAGTTCACGGTGGCGGTTAAACGCTCGCATCATATGAACGGGCAGCACGTTATCAAAGTTAATGGCGATACTGCGACGGGCATTTTGTATTGCCGCGCGGCGCTCGTTACCGAAGAAGACGGCAAAGAAATTCTCACCGACCACTGCATTTTTTATGAGGACGTCTACGAAAAGCAAGATGGCAAATGGCTGATTAAGGCGCGCACGTCTCATTTCGTTATCAGCGATAAACATATTTTGGGAGAGTAACAGATGAACGGAAAATTTTTGCGCAACGCAATACTCGGCTTGAGTTTATCGGTCGGAATTTTCACGGCGTCGGCGGTTGACGCGGCTAAACCGATTGTTATTCAAGAGCAAGGCAGTTTCGCAGTTGGCGGCAATAAAGTTAAGCACAGCGGCGTTTTTTCGCAGGACAAATTTCTTTCGCCGGACGGGCAATTTGCTTTCGGCGACCATCTTTACGCTTTTTATCAGATACCGAAAAATGCAAAGAAATATCCGATAATCTTTCAGCACGGCGGCGCGCAATCCAAACGTACATGGGAAAGTACTATGGACGGGCGCGATGGTTTTCAAAATATTTTTCTGCGCAAAGGTTACGGCGTTTATTTAATCGATCAGCCGCGCATTGGTGAAGCCGGACTTTCCACCGAAGCCGCCGGTGATGCAAATCCGTGGGCGGGCAATCCGCTTTACTACGATAAAACTTTGTTCATATTGTCGCGCGTGGGAACTTTTGACGGCGATACTCCGCGCGTTTTTGACAACGCCGCATTTCCAAATGACGCTGAATCTATCGAACAATTTCAGCGCAGTTGGACGAATTACACCGGCGAATTGGATAACGATTTAAACGCTGACGCTCTCGCCGCGCTCTTTGATAAAGTTGGTCCAAGCATTTTGTTCGGACATTCTATGGGCGGTACTGTTTGCTGGCGGACGGTTTTTCGCACGGATAACGTTAAGGCGATTGTGGCGTTTGAGCCTGGCGGGACGCCGTTTGTATTTCCGGAGGGCGAAGTTCCCGAGGCGTTGCCGGCTCTTTGCGCTCCGATTGGCGCGAGTGCTATGGCTGTTCCTCTTAAAGATTTTATGAAACTCACTAAAATTCCGATTGTCCTTTATTACGGCGATAACATTGACGTTAATTCAAATCACGTCGGCAAAAATAAATGGGGCACGGAACTTGATATGGCGAAAAAATTTGTTGCGGCTATTAATCGGCACGGCGGCGACGCAACGCTCGTTGAATTGCCGAAAGTTGGTTTGAAAGGCAACACGCATTTTCTTATGGGCGATTTGAATAATCAAGAATTGGCGGATTTGGTTGCCGATTGGCTGAAGTCGAAGGGGCTTGACAAGAGATGAATGTATTTGAAAATCTGCGCGACGGGAAAAGTTATCACATTTTGGACGAAGATTATAAGCGCGAAGTCCACGGCGAAATAAACCGTTGCCGCCACATTTGCCACTTGATTAATTCGACAGACCCCGACGAAGTTGAAAAAATTATCGAATTGGAGCGCGAACTTTTCAACGGCAATTTACCCGAACAAACTTTTCTGACGCCGCCGTTTCAAATCGATTGCGCCTGCAGAGTTTTTCTCGGCAAAAATGTTTTCGCAAATCACGGCTTAACGGTTATGTCGGTTGGCACTGTCACGCTGGAAGACGGCGTTATGCTCGGTCCGGAAGTTGGAATGTTCACCGTTAACCACGAGCCGAAAAATATTCGCGTCATTTTCACCAAAGAAATTCGTATCAAAAAAAATGCGTGGATAGGCGCGCGGGTAAATATTCTGCCTGGCGTCACGATTGGCGAAAATGCGATTATCGGCACGGGCTCAATCGTCACCAAAGATATTCCCGATAACGCGGTGGCGGTTGGCAATCCTGCGCGAGTCATTAAAATTATTGATTGAGGTGGTATTGTGGCGAAAATTTTAATTGCGTATTATTCGCGCAAAGGGCAAAATTACGTCAACGATTCGATTAAAAATCTGGCGAAGGGCAACACCGAAATTGTTGCTGAATTTATTCAAAAGGCTGTCGGCGGTGATTTGTTCGAAATTGACACGGTGAAAAATTATCCTGTCGATTATACCGAATGCACGAATGTTGCCAAGGATGAAATTCGGCAAAAGGCGCGTCCCGAACTCAAAAATTATCTTGACAGCATTTCGGAATACGACACAATTTTTTTAGGCTATCCAATTTGGTGGTCCGTACCTCCTATGGCGGTTTCAACTTTTTTGGAGCATTACGATTTTACCGGCAAAAAAATTATTCCTTTCGCCACGCACGAAGGCAGCGGCTTAGGCGGCAGCGTCAACTACATTAAAAAAATTATTCCGACGGCTGACGTCAAAACCGGCTTAGCAATTCACGGCGCGGAGGCGGCTCAATCCGAATCTCAAGTTTCCAATTGGGCGAAAAAATCTTTGTAAAAATTTGGTGGAGGTTATCAAGTTGAAAAAATTCTTGTTAGCGCTAATGCTTTTCGGCTTGTTCTTTACAATCGGCGAAAGCGCGGCGTCTGCGCAGGGGAAAATTTTAATCGCGTATTTTTCCCGCACCGGCGAAGAATATTCTATCGGCAATATCGCTAAGGGCAATACCAGGATTGTTGCTGAAATTATCGCGCAGAAAACCGGCGGCGATTTGTTTGAAATTAAACCCGTGCAAAGTTACCCTTTCAGCTACGAAGACTGCAAGAAAGTTGCCAGCCGCGAAAAAGCCACTAAGGCTCGTCCGCCCCTTTCAAATACCGTCAGCAATTTTCAGCAGTACGATATAATTTTCGTCGGCTATCCGATTTGGTACGGCGACGCGCCCATGCCGGTTTACACTTTCCTTGAAAGTTACGATTTCAGCGGCAAAACGATTATTCCATTTTGCACGCACGGCGGCAGCGGTTTAAGCAGTACCGATCAGCAAATTACCTTGACTTGCCCGAACGCCAAATTGTTGCATGGTTTTGAAATTCGCGGCGCAACCGCTCAATGCGATTTCGCGCAGACTGAAAATAAAGTTGCCGATTGGCTCAAAAAAATTGGCTTGAACAATGATTAAGCAGATAAAATATTTTCAAGCGGTAGTACGTTATCAAAGTTTCACGCGGGCGGCGGACGAATGCTTCATATCTCAATCGGCAATTTCCCAACAGATTCAAGCGCTGGAAAACGATTTGGGCGTGCGGCTCATAAACCGCGAGCGCAGAAAATTTTCACTAACGCCCGCGGGCGAATTTTTTTATCAGAAAAGTTTGGTGCTGATAAGCGACTTCGACAGACTTTGTGCGGAAACGCGGCGGCTTGCACAAGGCGTTGAACACGAATTGATAATCGGATATCTGCGCGATTATTCTGGGCAGGAATTGAAGGCGGCGCTGTCGAATTTCAGTGTAAAATTTCCGGAAGTTTTTATTCAGCTGACAATCGGCACGCACGAGGAACTTTACGACAAATTGAGAAACGGCAGGGCTGACGTCGTGATTAACGATTTGCGGCGGAAACCTTCCGAGCAGTACATAAATTATTTTTTGGCGAAAAGTTATTTTTACGCGGAACTGCCGCTGAATAATCCGCTGTCGCAGCTCGAACAATTAACAATGGACGATTTAAAAAACACACCAGCAATAATAATAGCGCCCTTGGCTCAGCGAAATATCGAAGAATTATTCTGCAGAGAATATTTCGGCGTGAAGGGCGATTTTTTATTTGCGGAAAATTTGAGCGTGGCTCATTTGATGGCGGCGGCGAACAAGGGCTACTTTCTGACGGATAAGCCCGAAGAGTCGAATTTAACTGCCAACGTCCCGATTTTTCACAACGACAAGCAGCTTTACCGGAAATATTATGCATTTTGGCGCGCGAATACCACTAAAAAATATATTGAAGAATTTGCCGAGATTTTGAAGGCGCAGTTCACTGGCGCTAAAAATTAAATTGGGAGGTTAAAATCAATGGCTTACAAGACGATTTACCCGTACACCAACGAAACCTTGAAGGAATACGCCAATAACACGGCGGCGGATTTGGAGGCGGCGCTCGCCAAAGGTCACGCGCTCTATAAAAAATGGCGCGCGGCTGACTGCCTGTCCGAACGCAAAAATCAACTTCACCAAGTGGCAAATTTGCTGCGCCGCGACTGCGATAAATACGCGGCGATTATGACGCACGATATGGGCAAGCTTATCGGCGAGGCGAAATTTGAAGTTATGCTTTGCGCGGACATTGCCGATTATTTTGCTGACAAAGTTGATGAATTTCTTAAACCGGAAAAATTTGAAACGGCGGCGGGCGAGGCTTACTGCGTGCGGCAGGCGACCGGAATAATTTTCGCGGTTGAGCCGTGGAATTTCCCGTTTTATCAAGTAATGCGCGTATTTGCGCCGAATTTCATTGTCGGCAACCCGATTATTTTAAAGCACGCGTCGAATTGCCCGGGTTCGGCGGCGGCGTTTGAAAATCTTTGCAAAGAGGCGGGCTGTGAAGAAGGCGCTTTCAAAAATTTGTTCCTGTCTTACGATTTGGTTTCAAAGGCGATAGCAGATTTCAGAGTTCAAGGCGCTTGCTTGACGGGCTCGGAGCGCGGCGGCTCTTCGATAGCTGAGGCGGCGGGCAAAAATTTGAAAAAATCTTCGCTGGAATTGGGCGGCAACGACGCCTTCATAGTTTTGGACGACGCCGATATGGACGAAGTTAAATCGATTTTGTTTACCACGCGCCTTTTGAATGCGGGGCAGGTTTGCGTGTCTTCGAAGCGCTTTATCGTCACTGAAAAAAATTACGACAGATTTTTGGCGGATTTGAAGGACGAATTTTCAAAGGCTAAGTGGGGCGATCCGATGGATTCGACAACCACGCTTGCGCCGCTGTCCTCCGCAGTTGCCAAAAAAGACGTGCTTCAAGCGATTCAAGAGGCGATTGACGACGGCGCGGAATGCGTTTATGGCAATGAGCCGATTGATTTGCCTGGATATTTCGTAATGCCGACGATTTTGGTAAATGTGACTAAGGAAAATTCGCTGTACAATCGTGAAATTTTCGGACCGGTGGGCGTTGTTTACAAAGTCAAAGACGAGGCGGCGGCTATCGAATTGGCGAATGATTCAAGCTACGGTTTGGGCAATACAATTTTTTCGTCGAATATCGAACACGCTCGCGCAGTTGGAGAGCAGATTGAAACCGGAATGTCCTGCATAAATACCGGCTTTACTACGCTGCCGGAATTGCCATTTGGCGGCGTCAAAAATTCCGGTTATGGTCGTGAACTTTCGCGGCTCGGTTTCAACGCCTTTGTCAATGAGCATTTGATTTTCACGCCCAAAGAAACTATCGCACGCCACGCCAAATAAAATTAGGAGAAACTGATTATGTCCTGCAAAAAAATTTTTATCCGCGCATTTATGGCGCTGTTTATCGTCTCGATTGTGTTAATTAACGGCGAAGTCAGCGGAAAAAGTTTGCCTCCCGCCGCGAAAATCCAGGAAGGGATTAACCGGTTCAATGCGTTGGACTACAAAGGCGCGCTTGGCTTACTTGATGAAATTATCGCGCTGAATCTTAGTACTGCAGCCGAATACAATTTGCGCGGCGAATATTTTGTTAAGCTCGGCGAATACCGCTACGACACTATGAAATACGACGAAGGCAAAGAATTATTTAATTTGGCGATTCGGGACTACAATTCGGCGATTGAACTTGCTCCCAAGGACGTTAAATCTTATGTCAATCGCGGAAATTTTTACTGCAAGCACGGCGAACAGGATTTAGCGGTTAAAGATTACGATAAAGTTCTCGAACTCGATCCAAATAATGTCGACGCATATATCGGGCGCGGCAATGCTTATACCAACACGGGACATTTGGCGCAACGGGACTTCAACAGGGCGATTGAACTTGCTCCGAACAATTTTAAAGCGTATATGGCGCGCAGCATTATTTATCTGAACATAGGGCAAAATAATTTGGCGCTGGAAGATGCAAACAAAGCCGTCGCTCTGAATCCGGAAAATCCCGAGGTGTATAACAATCGCGGGCTCATTTACAATAATTTAAAGCAATATGATTCGGCGCTCAAAGACTACAGCAAGGCGCTGGAACTTGACCCAAAAAATTTCAGTGCGTATAAGGGGCGCGGCAGTGTTTATTTTGCATTGCAGCAATATGAGCTGGCGATTGAGGAACTTAACAAAGCCATAGAAATTTATCCGGAATTAAACGCGGTAAATCTTCGCCGCCACTGCGATTATCTTCGCCGCCAACAATGACGGGCTGAATAATTTTCCAACAAAAAAAGCAGTTGATCCAAAAATCGGAGTGACTGCTTTTCGTTTTCAATGGAAAGTTTTATTGGAAGAGTGCCATAACGCCGTTGCCTCTTTCGCCGAAACGTACGGCTTCAGTGTTGCCTATTTCGCTGACATCAATATATTCGCAAGCGGTATCGAAAATATCTTCAATGAAAGAGCGCTCGCCGGTTTCGTAATTTTTAACAGGAATGCCGCGCCGGATTTGAATTTGAGCCTGTTGCGCAGATTCTTCGTCTATATCCCGACAAAACCATTCGCCTTTATTGTCCTTGAAGAAAAGCCAAACCGGAAATTTATTTTTGGTAATTTCGCCGGTGTCGGGGTTAAAATATTCCGTCGGCACGATAAAGCCGTATTGCGGGGCGCCGTTTCGTGAATCTTGAAGTTGGACGATTTTTATTCCGGAAGTCTCAATGCAAAGGTCAGCCACGCCATCTTTGAAATAGGGAATGACGCAAACTCTTTCGGCGCTGCACTCACCGGCACAGATAATGCAGACAGCGGCAACGACAGCGAGCGATAAAATTTTTCTCATAATGTTTCGCTCCTAAATTTTAAATTTCGCAAATTATAATTCAAATCGCCACCGACCGCAAGCGCCTTGTTTTTTATTTTAAAAATTTATAGATTCGCGGCGAAAATCAAATTGCTCAAAAAATTTCTGCGGTTTATAATATTTGCCAACAAATAAATCGAGGTGATTCGAATGGATATGAACAGGCGCGATTTTTTCAAATTGGCGGGCGTAACTGCGGCGGCTGCTTCAGTGGGAAATTTCGGCGTTGTCGAGGCGGCCAAGAAAAAAGCTGCTGCGTTGACGAAACAAGCGCCGGTAGTCGGCAGCAAACTTGTTACAAGCGGCGCGAAGGGTACGACGGCGAAAGTTTATTTCACGAAAAAAATTGACGCTGCCAGTCTCATTAAACTCTACAATCTGATTAACAGCGAAATTTACGGTAAAGTTGCGATTAAACTTCACACCGGCGAAAAGAACGGTCCGAATATTTTGCCGCGCGATATGGTTAAAAAATTCCAGGCGCAAGTTCCCAATTCAAACATCGTCGAAACAAACACAATGTACGGCGGTGACCGTTATACCACCGAAGGACACCGCGAAACTTTGAAGATTAACGGCTGGACTTTTTGCCCCGTCGACATTATGGACGAAGACGGCGACGCGAATTTGCCCGTGCGCGGCGGCAAACATTTTCAGACTCTCGAAGTTGGCAAACATATGCTTGACTACGATTCAATGATTGTCCTTACGCACTTCAAAGGGCACGCGATGGGCGGATTTGGCGGCAGTTTGAAAAATATTGCTATCGGCTGCGCGAGCGGTCAGCACGGCAAAAGAACTGTTCACGGTTACCTTGAAGGTCCGATGCCTTTTGGCGCGAAAGAACTCGCCGAGATGCCCGTTAAAGAAGAATTAATGGAGCGCTTGGCTGACAGCGGCAAGGCGACCTGTGATTTTTTCGGCAAGCGGATTGTATTTTTAAATGTTATGCGGCGCATGAGCGTTGACTGCGATTGCGCCGGTACGCGCGCAGCTGAGCCGACTATGGCTGATATTGGAATGTGTGCCTCGACTGATATTCTTGCCATTGACCAGGCTTGTTGCGATTTTGTCTATTCGGCGGCTGACAACCACGATTTGAAAGAACGTATCGAATCTCGCGCAGGTCTTCACCAATTGGCGGCAATGGCTGAGCTGAAAATGGGGAATCCGCAATATGAGCTCATTTCCATTGATTAAAATGGGCGAACAGGATTTAACGGCGCTGTATCGCGAAATGTGGCGCTGGCTCATCGAAAAAAATATTGAGAAACTTGACGAGATACATTCAGACGATTTTGTATTGGTGCATATGACGGGAATGCAACAGCCCAAAGCGGAATATCTGCGCAGTGTTCGCGAAGGCGTGTTGAATTATTTCAGCGAAGATACCGATAATGTGACGGTTAAAATTTCCGGCGACAGAGCGAAACTCATTGGGCAGTCGCGCGTTAATGCGGCGGTATTTGGCGGCGGGCGTCATACGTGGCGCTTGCAACTTGCCTTTGACGTTGAAAAAATTTCCGGCAAATGGATTTTAATTCACGGCGTGGCGTCAACTTATTAATTTGGGGGCGATTTTGTGAAAAATGTAGTGGTATTGGTAGGCAGCGGCTCAATCGGACAGGCGATAGCGCGGCGCGTTGGTGCGGGCAATCACGTTGTTTTGGGCGATCTGAAAATTGAGGCGGCGAATGTTGCGGCGAAAATTTTGGAAGACGCCGGCTTTGAAGTTTCGACTGTGGCGGTGGATATTTCTTCGCGCGAATCGATTTTGAATTTGATTGAACACGCACAAAGTTTCGGCGCGGTAAAAAATTTCATAAACGCGGCGGGAGTTTCGCCCTCTCAAGCGTCGGTAAATGCGATTTTGAAAGTGGATTTGTACGGCACGGCGGTTTTGCTCGAAGAATTTGGAAAAATCATTGCGGACGGCGGCAGCGGCGTTATAATTTCTTCGCAGAGTGGGCACAGGCTCGGCGCGCTCACTGAAGAGCAAAATTCTAAGCTTGCCACTTCACCGACAGAGGAACTTTTGAGCCTCGATTTTATCAAGGAAATTAACGACACGCTCAAAGCCTATCAATATTCCAAACGCTGTAATGTCCTGCGCGTTATGTACGAGGCAACGGCTTGGGGCAAACGCGGCGCGACGATTAACTCAATCAGCCCTGGAATTATCATTACGCCGCTTGCAAATGACGAATTGAAAGGTCCGCGCGGCGAAGGTTACCGCAATATGTTAAAAGCCTCGCCCGCCGGTCGCGCAGGAACGCCCGATGAAGTTGGCGATTTGGCGGAATTTTTGATGTCCAGCCGCGGCAGATTCATAAGCGGCGCTGATTTTCTGATTGACGGCGGCACAACCGCGTCGTATTGGTACGGCGATTTGCAATATTTGAAGAAGACTCATTGAAATGAACATACCGCGAATAATAATAGCGGCGACGCAAAGCGGCAGCGGCAAAACTACGATAACGACGGGGATTTTGGCGGCAATGAAAAAGCGCGGGCTGAATGTTCAGGCGTTCAAAGTCGGACCGGATTATATTGACCCGAGCTATCACGAAATGGCGACCGGCAACCCTTCATACAATCTTGACAGCTGGCTCGTGAACAGTGAAAAACTGCGCGAGTCATTTTTAATAGCCTCTCAGACGCGCTCAGTGGCTGTTATCGAGGGGGTTATGGGCTTGTACGATGGTGGAGTCGAAGGCGTCAGTTCAACCGCCCAAATTGCGGCGCTGGTGAAGTCACCCGTAATTTTGGTTATCGATGTTAAAAGTATGGGCGCCTCGGCGGCGGCTGTTGCGTTGGGTTTCCGCGAATTTGACAAAAATGTAAAAATTTCCGGCGTGATTTTGAATCGGGTTGGTTCGGACAGCCACGCGCAAATGATTATCGACGCGCTCAACAAAATTGGTATGAAATGTTTTGGCGTCGTCAAGCGAAATGCGGAAATAACTTTGCCGGAGCGTCATTTGGGGCTTGTTCCGGCGGCGGAAAAAAATTTTGCCGCGGTCGTTGAAAAAATCTGCGCGACTGTCAGCGAAAATATTGATATTGACGGGCTGTTTGAAGTTGCGAAAAGTGCGCCGCCGCTTAATTTTCAAAAACCACTAACCACTAGCCCCTTTTCCCTTGTCCCTAAAATCGCCGTTGCGAAGGACGCCGCCTTCAACTTTTACTACGAAGACAGCCTGCGCGAATTGGAGAAATGCGGCGCGGAGATTGTTTATTTCAGTCCGATTGCCGATGAAACTTTGCCGGAGAATATTCACGGGCTGATAATCGGCGGCGGTTTTCCGGAAATTTTTGCAGAGAAACTTCAAGCCAATAAAAAAATCCGCTCAAGCATTCGGGCGGCGGCTTTAAATGGTTTGCCGATTTTCGCCGAATGTGGCGGGTTTATGTATTTAATGCGGTCAATCGCCGATTTTGACGGAAATATTTTTGAAATGTGCGGCGTTATCGATTCGCGCGCGGTTATGACGAACAAGCTGCAAATGGTTGGTTATGTTGACGCGGAAATTTTGACGGACTGCGTTATCGGCAAGGCGGGCGATAAACTTCACGCGCACGAGTTTCATTTTTCGACGGCGGAAGATTTATCGGAAAATATTTTTGAATGTCGCCGCCTTCGTACCGGAAAGATTTATCGCGCAGGATTCGCCAATAAAAATATCGTGGCGTCGTACCTGCACATTAACTTTGCGGGCTGTCCGAACGCCGCGAAAATTTTTGTCAATTCGTGTAAAAATTTCACTCAGCCTTGATAATCTTCAAAGCTTCGCCGGCGGCAACTTGCTCGGCGATTTTTTTTGTCTTGCCGACGCCTTTGCCGTAAACTTTGCCGTCAATTTTAACGCCGCACTCAAAAGTTTTCATATGATCCGGTCCGCTCTCGCTAATCTCAAAATATTCAATGGTGTTACTGCCGGTTTGCTGAATGAGCTCCTGCAATTCAGATTTGTAATTCGGAACTAAATTACCAACCTTGACATTTTCAAATTCCGGCGCAAGCTGACGCCAAACATAATCTTTTGCAATTTCCCAGCCGCTGTCAAGATAAATCGCGCCGATAACCGCTTCAAAGGCGTCTTCCAAATTCGACGCGCGGTGTCTGCCGCCGCAAGATTCTTCGCTGTAATTCATCCTCAGCATATCGCCGATACCCAATTTTTCACCGAGTTTTGCAAGCGTCGTACCGCAAACCACGCTTGCCCGCGTTACTGTCAATTCGCCTTCAGACAGATTCGGAAAATTATTGTAAAGGTACGTGCTGGACGCCAATTCCAAAACCGCGTCGCCGAGAAATTCAAGCCGCTCATAATTCGGCACGCCTTCAAACTCTTTGGAATATGACGAATGCGTCAGCGCTGTGTTCAAAAGTTCCAAATCTTTGAATTGTACGCCCAATTTCGCTTGAAATTTTTCTAAGGCGCGGCGTCTCACTGAATCCATTATTCAGCCCTCTTGAAAACGATACAGGCGTTGTGCCCGCCGAATCCGAACGAATTTGAAATAGCCACGTTGACATTTTGCGCGCGTGATTTATTCGGCACGTAATCCAAATCGAGCCCTTCGTCCGGCGTTTCATAATTAATCGTCGGCGGAATAATCCCTTCGTCAAGCGCCATAATCGTCGCTATAGCCTCCACACCGCCAGCCGCGCCGAGCATATGCCCCGTCATTGACTTTGTAGACGATACAGCGAGTTTGTACGCGTGAGCGCCGAAAACTTTTTTAATCGCCATGGTTTCGCCCATATCGTTATAATGCGTCGAAGTTCCGTGCGCGTTGATATAATCGACTTCCTCAGCTTTGATACCGGCGTTGTCAAGGGCAAGCTGCATGCATTTCGCCTGATATTCGCCTTCGGGCGCGGGCGTGGTGATATGGTAAGCGTCATTGTTCCTGCCGTAGCCGATAACTTCAGCGTAAATGTGAGCGCCGCGAGCCTTCGCGTGTTCGTACGTTTCCAGCATAACAATTCCCGAACCTTCGCCCATTACAAAGCCGCTGCGGTTTTTGTCGAAAGGACGGGACGCCTTTTCGGGATTATCATTGTGATCTGTGCAAAGCGCCTTCATTGCGCTAAATCCGGCAACGCCCGCCTGTGAAATGCTCGCCTCAGTTCCGCCCGCGAACATTATATCCGCCTCGCCATTCGCCACAACTAAATAAGCGTCGCCGATACAATTTGAGCCGCTCGCGCAGGCGGTAACAACGCATTCGCTCGGACCGTGAATTTTAAGCTCAATCGCAATTTGCCCCGACGCCATATTTGCTATCATCATTGGAATAAAGAACGGGCTGATTTTCGACGGACCTTTGGCAAAAAGTTTTTCGTACTGATTGTGAAGAGTTTGCATACCGCCGATACCCGCGCCGACGAAAATTCCAACGCGGTCGCGGTTAACATTTTCAAGATTTAGTTTTGAATCGGCAAGCGCCAATTTCGCCGCTGCAACTGCAAATTGAGTATACCTGTCCATGCGCTTCGATTCTTTTTTGTCGATAAAATCATCAGGGTTAAAATCATGAACTTCGCCGGCGATTTGGCAAACGTATTCCGCAGGGTCAAATTGCGTAATCCTGCCGATACCGTTTTTGCCGGACTTCAAGCCTTCGAAAAATTTTTCCTTACCAATACCAATCGGCGTCACCGCTCCCAAGCCGGTAATGACAACACGATTTTTCAATGAAACCGCCTCCTTGATTTAATCGCAACCTTCAGCCTCTTCAACCAGCTGCTGAATAATTTTTTTCACGGGAAGAATTTCTTTAATCCGCGGTCTATATTCACCGAGAAAATTTTTAATCAAAAAAACTTTGTCAATCGCAACTTTCAGCTTCCTCAACCAGCTGCCGGATAATTTTTTTCACGGGAAGAATTTCTTTAATCCGCGGCATATATTCACCGAGAAAATTTTTAATCAAAAAAACTTTGTCAATCGCAACTTTCAGCCTCTTCAACCAGCTGCTGAATAATTTTTTTCACGGGAAGAATTTCTTTAATCCGCGGCATATATTCACCGAGAAAATTTTTAATCAAAAAAACTATTTTTCAAAAAAAGCTTTGTCAATCGCAACTTTCAGCTTCCTCAACCAGCTGCTGAATAATTTTTTTCACGGGAAGAATTTCTTTAATTCGCGGCATATATTCACCGGTAAAAACCAATCCTGTCTCCAAATCGCCCTGCTGAGCGCGTATAAGCGCCCGTACAATGCAGAAATTATGCTTGCACGCCTTCAAACACGAATCACAGGTTTTCGGCGGCACTGGACCGGCTATAACACGTTTTGAAAATGGCGTTCGCACTGCGCGCCCCGGTAAGCCAACCGGACTGTGAATTACAACAACATCTTCGGGCTGTGATTTCAAATAATATTCCTTCAAGCTCGGCGCGGCGTTCGATTCCAAACTCGCCGCAAATCTTGAGCCCATTTGTACGCCGTTTGCGCCCATTTTAAACATTTCAACAATATCTTTGCCCGTCAAGACGCCGCCCGCCGCAATAACCGGAATTTTAACTGCCGCGCGTATCGGCTCAATCAATTCACGCACCGAAATATCCGTTCCCAAATGTCCGCCGGCTTCCTTGCCTTCAACGACTATTGCTGACGCGCCGAGTTTTTCAGAGATCTTTGCCAATTTCACCGAAGAAACTATTGGAACAATCGGCGTGCCGGATTCTTTGCCCCACGCGAATATGTCACGCGAAAATCCTGCGCCCGCCACAACTAAATCTATTCCCGCGTCAAGCGCCGTGTGGACTACGCCCGCGAAGTCCGACGCCGCTACCATTATGTTGATACCGATTATTCCTTTTGTCAAGGAGCGCGCCAATTTTATTTCGTAGCGCAGTTCGGGGTGGGTCATGCCCGACGCCGCGATTAATCCTATGCCGCCTTCTTCGGCGACCGCCGCCGCCAATCTTGCTGTCGAAAGTCTAATCGCCATCCCGCCCTGTACTATCGGCACTCGCGCAGTCTTATTTCCAATTTTGAGCTCCGGTAGTTTCATCCCCAATCACCTCTGCCTTTAAAAAAGCCCGCGAAGTGTTTAGGCTTCACGGGACTTGTTTATTCCATTTTAAATTTAGCTGATTCTTACTGCTTGGATTCTTCTATGTAGTTTACAACATCTTCAACTGTTTTAATTTTTTCCGCTTTTTCGTCCGGAATTTCAATGTCGAATGCCTCTTCGAACGCCATAATCAACTCGACAATATCAAGTGAATCTGCGCCGAGGTCGTCTACGAAAGTTGAACTCATCTGAACTTCGTCAGCCTCAACTCCAAGCTGCTCAACGACGATTTTTTTTACTTGCTCAAACGTTGACAAATTGTTACCCCCTTCCAAATTTACATTGCCATACCGCCATCTATGTTTATGACTTGCCCCGTTATGTAAGCCGCATTTTCCGATACAAGGAACTCTACCGCGTTTGCAATGTCCTCCGGCGCGCCCATTCGCCCCATCGGTATTGTTTGAAGTAAATCCGCCTTGATTTTTTCGGTTAATGCCGCCGTCATATCGGTTTCTATAAATCCTGGTGCTATCGCGTTTACCGTCACGCCGCGCGGCGCTAATTCTCTTGCCGCCGATTTTGTGAAGCCGATTATTCCCGCCTTCGCCGCCGCATAATTCGCCTGACTTACATTGCCTTTCAGCCCGACCACCGACGCCATATTTACAATCCTGCCGCTGCGCTGTTTCATCATAATTTTTGTCACAGCCTTTGTGCAGTTGAAAACGCCCTTCAGATTCGTGCTGATAACTTCGTCGAAGTCAGATTCGCTCATTTTCAGCAAAAGATTATCGCGGGTAATTCCGGCGTTGTTGATTAAAATATCGACAGTTCCCCAGGCGTCCAGAATTTTTTTGACAATCGCATTAACAGTTTCGAAATCCGCCACGTTACATTGAACTAACATTGCCGCGCCGCCGCCGGATTCAATTTCGGCTTTAACTTCCTCAGCCTTAGCCAAATTTCCGGCGAAATTCAATGCAACTTTCGCTCCGTCCGCCGCCAATTTCAAAGCTATTGCGCGCCCAATTCCGCGCGACGCTCCGGTTACAAGAGCCGTCTTTCCCGTCAATATAGCATATGATTCTTGCATTGTCTACACCGATTTATACAAGCTCCATTAAAACCATCGGAGCGGCATCGCCACGACGCGGACCAAGTTTCAGAATGCGGGTATAGCCGCCGCTGCGCTCTGCGTATTTTTCGGGCGCTTCCTCAAAAATTTTGTGAACAACGGCTGCGTCATTCATATCTTGAATAGCCAAACGGCGCGCGCTAAGGTCGCCGCGCTTTGCAAGAGTTATGACTTTTTCGGCAAATTTGCGAAGTTCCTTAGCCTTGGCTTCGGTCGTTTCAATTCGCCCGTGAGTGAAAAATGCGACAAGGAGACTTTTAATCAGCGCTTTTCTTGCGCCGGTGTTCCTGCCGAGCCTTCTATAACTCATTGTATTATCCTCTCTTCAAAATTATTCTTCCGGAACGATAGCGGGCTGTTTGAGCGTCAAGTTCAATTCTTCCAGTTTCTTCTTGACTTCCTCAAGCGATTTGCGCCCAAGATTCCGAACCTTCATCATATCCTCTTCCGTCCGAGAAACCAAATCGCCCACAGTTCCAATTCCCGCGCGTTTCAAGCAATTAAACGAGCGCACGGACAAATCAAGATCTTCAATCGTCATTTCAAAAATACGCTTAGATTCGTCGACTTCCGGCGCGGGCGGCGCTGCAACTGCTGTATCGGTGATTTCAATATCAGTTTCAACGTCAGTTTTGGGTTGAACCGTCGGCGCTGTGACTTTGATTTTTTCGAAAAGTTCAAGATTCGTATTCAGCAAATTTGCCGCCTTGGAAACAGCCTCGTCGGGGCTGATTGTGCCGTTCGTCCAAACTTCCAGCACAAGTTTATCGTAGTCCATGACGTTGCCAACGCGCGTATCTCGAACTTCATATTTGACGCGCTGCACCGGCGAGAAAATTGAATCAACCGGAATTGTGCCGATAACGTCGTCGGCGCGTTTATTTTTGTCCGACAAAACGTAGCCATAACCGCGCTCAACCCGCATTTCGATTTGCAAACGTCCCAACTCATTGAGCGTCGCTATGTGAAGTTCCGGATTCATTACTTCGACTTCGGCGTCGCAAATGATATCCGCGCCTTTAACTTCCTTGATAACGCCCTTTTCGCCGTTCACGTCGATTCTGATCGTGTGCGGCTCTTCGTCCGTCATTTTCAGACAAAGCTGCTTGATATTCAGCACAATGTTTGTAACATCCTCGCGGACGCCCTTAATCGTGGAAAATTCGTGCAGGACGCCGTCAACTTTTATGGAAGTAACCGCCGCGCCTTCCAGCGAAGATAAAAGCATGCGCCGCAGTGCATTTCCAATCGTATGACCGAAACCGGGGTGCAGCGGCTCGCAGATAAATTTGCCGTAACTTTTATCGGCGCTGATACTTTCAATTTCAATTTTAGTTTCGATGTCTATCATCTAATCATAAACCTCCTGCCGGCTTGATATTAACAATCACGACGGGCAGTTTTTAATTATCTGGAATACAATTCGATGATTGCCTGTTCGTTAACCGGAATGTCAATTTCGGCGCGTTCGGGGAATCTTACAACGTTGCCTTTAAGATTAGCCTGATCGGATTCGAGCCACGGCGGAGCGCTGAGCGCGTTGTTAGTTTCCTTCATAGCCTTGAAAAATTCGTTGCTCTGGCTTTTTTCGCAAACTTCGACGACGTCGCCGGCTTTAACCAACGCTGAAGGAATATCCACGCGTTTGCCGTTCACCGAAATATGACCGTGGGTAACGATTTGCCGCGCTTGACGGCGGGTATTCGCGAAACCGAGGCGGAAAACGACGTTATCAAGGCGGCGTTCCAGAAGTATCAAAAGATTTTCGCCGGTGACGCCGGACATTGTTTTCGCCTTATCGTAGTAGTTGCGGAATTGACGTTCCAACACGCCGTAAATAAATTTAGCCTTCTGCTTTTCCTTGAGCTGCATTCCGTATTCGCTGACTTTGCGGACGACGCGCTGAGCTTTGCGTTTGGACTGACGCGCGCGACCGATAACTGCGGGCTCAATTCCGAGAGAGCGGCAACGTTTTAAATCCGGTACTCTATCTATTGCCATAAAAAAATACCTCCAAAATTAAACTCTTCTGCGCTTAGGCGGACGGCAGCCGTTGTGCGGAATGGGCGTAACGTCTTTAATCATATTGACTTCAAGACCTGTCGCCTGCAACGAACGAATTGCCGCTTCACGACCTGCGCCAGGACCTTTGACGTAAACCTCAACCTGTTTCAAGCCGTGTTCCATAGCCGCCTTAGCCGCAGTTTCAGCCGCCTGTTGAGCCGCGAACGGGGTGCTTTTACGCGAACCGCGAAAACCCAAGCCGCCCGCCGACGCCCACGAAAGTGCATTGCCGCTTTTATCGGTGATTGTTACGATTGTATTATTGAACGAGGAACTGATATGAGCCACGCCGTATTCTATATTCTTGCGAACTTTTTTCTTAGCACGCACTGTTTTTTTAGTTGCCACCTAAATAGCCTCCTTGTTTTTTTAGGGTAGGGGATAGTGGAAAGAGATTAGTGATTTTCTAATCCCTAAACCCTAGCCCCTATACCCTATTCTTTCTTCTTGCCCTGGACGAGCTTCTTCGGACCTTTGCGGGTACGAGCGTTATTTTTGGTATTTTGTCCACGGACAGGAAGACCGAGACGATGGCGGCGTCCACGATAGCAGCCAATATCAATGAGTCGCTTAATGTCCATTTGAATATCGCGGCGAAGGTCACCTTCCACTACGAAATTATGATCAATGGCATCACGAAGTTTCACAACATCGTCATCCGTGAGATCTTTCGTTCTGGTATCGGGGTTAACTCCGGTCATCGCCAAAATCTTTTGCGAAGTCGGCAAGCCAATACCAAAAATGTACGTCAATGCGTATTCGATTCTCTTATCACGTGGCAAATCTACACCGGCTATACGAGCCATACAATTTTCACCTCCTCAAAAAAATTTATCCCTGACGCTGTTTGTGCTTGGGATTTTCACAAATTACCATGACGCGCCCCTTGCGTTTGATGATTTTGCACTTATCGCACAGGCGCTTTACCGACGGTTTTACTTTCACGAGTGCCGCCTCCTTAACAAAGCCATAATTTAACACATTTTTTATAAACTGTCTACAAAAATTTTTTTCAAAAGTTATCCTTGTTCTCCGCGTAAACTTCCGGCAAAATCGACGCCAAATTGGTGAACTCTTTGATATTGTGAGCAAACAATCCGCGCGGAACTTCGACAGGAATTTTCACGCCCCGGGGCAAAGTCTTTACAATTTTTTCGTCACTGAACTTCCCACGATTAAAATCGCGGGGTTCTCGGGACTAGTGAGCCATTGCCCACTTCATTACCGAGCTATCCCCGTAGTTCCTACGGTTCAGTGT
>CAJOMO010000023.1:4972-44436 GCA_905235685.1 uncultured Selenomonadaceae bacterium | reverse complement strand
TTCAAAAAATGAGTTTCGCGTATTGACGCCACTTTTGCAGAAATGATTGTTTTTCACGGGGAAAATGTAAAATCAGCGGTTTCAAAAAATGAGTTTCGCATATTGACGCCACTTTTGCAGAAATGATTGTTTTTTACCGGTGTTAAAGTAACAATCGCTCACAAAAAAAACGCCCCTGCAATTTTAGGGGCTAGTGGAAAGGGGCTAGGGATTAGTGTTTTTTATTTGGCGGCAACCATCCGATTAATAGCGCTGAACAGTGCCAAAATCGACGCGGTGATAATGTCTGTGTCCATACCCGCGCCCCAATAAATTTTGCCGTCGTCGCCGGTTATGCTGATATACGCAATGGCTCGCGCAGATTGCCCAATTTCCAGCGCGTGTTCGTTGTAAGTCAAGTTGCTGTAGCTGATATTCAAATTTTTCTGCAGAGCATTTGAAACGGCGTCAAGCCGACCATTGCCGCGCGCAGGATAGCTGACGTGTTCGCCGTTAATTTCCAAATCAACGCTGCCGCTGCGCGTGCCGCCTGGTTCTTTCTTCAACTGGAACTCAAGCAGTTTGTACGGCTTATCGACATTGATATATTCGTCGTGGAAAATCTGATAAATTTCGTCCGGCAAAAGTTCCTTGTGTTTTTGATCGGAAACGCGCTTGACGCAGTACCCAAAATCTTCGCGCATTTTTTTGGGCATATCGACGCCGTAACGTTGCTCCATAATGAAACCAACGCCGCCTTTGCCGCTCTGGCTGTTAATGCGGATAACGTCGCCGTCATATTCGCGCCCGACATCATGTGGATCTATCGGCAAATATGGAACTGTCCAACGCTCCGGATTTTTTTCTTCGCGCCAATGCATACCTTTGGCGATGGCGTCCTGATGACTGCCGCTGAACGCCGTGAATACCAATGCGCCCGCGTACGGCTGCCGGTCGTGAACGTGCATTCTGGTAACGCGCTCGTACAATTCAACCAGCGCCGGCATATTCGTAAAATCCAATTTCGGATTGACACCCAGCGCAAACATATTCATCGCCAAAGTAACAATATCAACGTTACCGGTACGTTCGCCGTTGCCAAAAAGCGTGCCTTCAATCCTGTCAGCGCCCGCCAACAAGCCCATTTCAGAATCAGCCACGCCACAGCCGCGGTCATTGTGCGGGTGCAGGCTCAAGATAACTTTGTCGCGGTATTTGAGATTTTTGTTAATGTAGGCAACCTGCATTGCGTAAACGTGCGGCATGCTCATTTCAACGGTAACCGGAATATTGATAATCGGCTTGCGGTCGATAACCGGCTGCCAAATGTCAAGTACAGCGTTGCAAACTTCAAGGGCGTATTCCGGCTCAGTGCCGGTGAAACTTTCGGGCGAATATTCAAAGCGATAATCAGCGCCGGCTTTTTCAGTCAGCTCAAGCAAAAGTTTTGCGCCGTCAACCGCAATTTGCTTAATTTCGTCTTTGCTCATACGAAAAACTTGCTGCCTCTGCGCGAGAGAGGTGGAATTGTAAACGTGAACAATGGCATTTTTCGCGCCCTTGAGAGCCTCAAAAGTTTTCTTGATAATGTGCTCACGCGCCTGCGTCAAAACTTGAACGGTGACGTCGTCGGGAATTAAATTTTCTTCAATGAGTTTGCGCAGAAGCGCGTATTCGGTATCGGACGCCGCGGGAAAACCAACTTCAATTTCCTTGAAACCGACTTTGACGAGCATTTTATAAAATTCAACTTTTTCGTCGAGGCTCATCGGAATAATCAAAGATTGGTTACCGTCGCGCAGGTCAACGCTGCACCAAATCGGCGCTTTGTCCGGATATTCTTTCTGCGCCCAACTTAAATCAATTTCCGGCGGCATAAAATAACCCTTGCTATATTTTTTGTGATTCTCCATTTAAACAAATTACCTACTTTCCATTTTCAATTAACGGTAAATTTTATAATATCCAATTTGCAATGTCAAATTTTAGAATAAATCTTTCGGCTTGACATTCCAATTAATGTAACGTTTGCGTCCTTTCGTAATTTCGCCGACGTCAATAGCTTTTTTGGGGCAAATGTGCAGGCAAGCAAGACATTCAACGCAATTATGATTCCATACCGGCGAACCGTTGGGGCGGCTGATATTTTTGACCGGACAAATTTTTTCGCACATACCGCATTTAACACAAGCCGCTCTGTCACAGATAAATTTTTCGTCAAGAGTTGCGCGCCGAGTGAGCCAATCGCTGTGCATTGCTTTACACTTGTCTTTAAAAATTTCCCAACTGCTGTGATTTTTAGCGTTCGCCACTGCGCGAGCGATTTTGGCTAAATGTTTATCGGCAAACCAGTAGCGGATTTTAATTCTCCAATCGGCGGCAGTGTCACGCATCGGCAAATAATTTGAAACCAACCGCACAAACCAAGTGGCATTTAAATTTTGTGGTAAAAGTTGATTTAAATCAGTGAAAGGACACCCCAGCCAGGGGACGCCGCAGGTAGCGATGGCGAAAAAATATTTCGTGCCGCTGAATTTTAACCGGCTGATAAATTCTTCGACGATAATTGGCAAGCCGCCATAGTGTAGCGGGAAAATAAAGCCGACTTTGTCAGCGCCGATCCCAAAGTTCTCTTTTCGCATTTGAGTGGGTATCGACAGAATTTCGGCATTTAAATTTTTTTGTAAGTATTGCGCGACGTACAGGCTGTTACCGGTAGCCGAGAAATAAAAAATCTTAATCATAATCTTGCTTGCTCCAAAAAGTTTTTCAGCAAATAAGAGGCGCGCACGGACGCGCGCGCCCGCGCTAGTCGCGTGATGCGACTAATGCGGGCAAGTTTTCTTTCTTTGCTTTAGCGTTTCTTTCTTTTTCAAAAGAAAGAAATGCGTTAAAAAAAGATTATAAATTCTCGACGATAGCTTGACCGAAGTAGACAATGCAACCCATCATAATTATAAACGGCAGATAAACTTTAACGGCAAATTTCATGAGCTGAGCCTCGACGCCGTGAATACCAACAGCCGCAACGCCAATAGCTATACTTTGCGGCGACATAATTTTACCGACGCACGCGCCGGAGGCATTTGCCGCCGCCAGCCATGCTTGCCCGACTTCTGACGCGCCTATTGCCATTGCCGAATCCGCTTGCAATTTCCCGAAAAGTACGCAGCTTGTAGTTGCCGAGCCAGTTATAAACGAACCCACCGAGCCAATCAGCGGTGAAATTAACGGATAAAACATCCCCGTTGCCGCAACTGTCGTTGTTGCCAATGTTGTTATCATTCCGCTGTAGCCCATGATTCGCGCAGTGCCAATTATCGTGACCATTGTTATGAATGTAGGTACTAATGTTTTAATCGTCCTGCCCAAAACGTTCAGCATATCGCCAACGCTCGCGCCTTGAACAAAGCCGCTGATTATCGCCGCCAGCATTATTAACGTGCCAGGCGTAACTATCCAGGTAAATGTGTAAAGCCCCGCGCCTTCGCCCGTGTAAATCGCCACCGACGTTTGTACTTGACTAAGCAAATCATTAACCGGCGGAACTAATTTTGACGTCACCATCAAAAATACAAAGATTAAAATGAATGGCAGCCATGCTTTTAATCCGCGCTCAAATGTTACTTCAGTTTGCTCTTCGACGCTTTGAACTTCATAGTTCGGATTTTTTATCGGGAACATTTTTACGTAGACAACGATTAGCCCCATTGAGAAAATCGAGCCCGCAACGCCCGCTAAGCCCGAGCCCATAAAATATCCCGCGCCAACCGCCGGTATGAAAAATCCTAAGCCCGCAACTAAGCACAAGCCCACCATTCCCTTGAGCGCCTTCAAGGATTGTCCAAAAGTTATTACCATTAAAAACGGAACGATAATCATAATCGCGCCCAATTGTACCGTGGCGAAAGTTGCGATTTGCGAGGCGTCAAAGCCCGTCAAACCCGATAAAGTCGTGAGCGGCAAACCGATTGAGCCGTAAGCCGTCGGTACTGAATTTGCCAACAAACATACCGCGATAGCCGAAATTGGATTAATACCGATACTTGCCATCATCGACGCGCCGATTGCGACCGCCGTTCCGAAGCCCGACATACATTCCAAAAATCCGCCGAATCCCCACGCAATTAACAAAACTATGACGCGTTCGTCCGTGCTTACCGAATTTAACATTTCCTTGATTGTGTCAATGCCCTTTGTGAATACCGATAAATTGTACGTGAAAATCGCTGAAATGATAACCCACAAGATTGGCCAGCAGGCAAGCGCCGTTCCTTCCAGCGCCGCCGTGAATGTGTCCTCGTACGTCATGCCAAATGTGCTTGACGCTATCATGAATGAAATTACAAGTGCTACCGAACAGGCTTGATAAGCCGGTAATTTTAGGACACTGAGCGCTACGATTAGCCAAAGCAGCGGAGATAACGCCGCGAAAAATAGTGAATCCAAAAGTTTCCCGTCCCTTCCGATTAAATTTTTTTGAATATGTGATATTCTATACGCAGGCGGCGATAATTTCAATATTGACGCGGCAAATTATTTCAAGCTATAATTCGGCGGGAGAGTGAAAAATATGAACCGGCGAGAATTTATAAAAATCGGCGGACTCGGCGCAATGAGTTTGTTTCTTAGCGGTTGCGGTTTATCCGCCGTTGCTGAAACTAAAAATGCGTCGGCTGAAAGTAGTATTTCGGAGGGAAAGCTTATGAAAATTGTAGTTATCAACAGCAGCCCGCATTCGGAAAGACAATCGACTTCGCGGTATTTGGCGCAAAAATTTATCGAAGGCGCGCAAAGCAAAGGACACGAAATTTTTACCTTCGACGCGGCAAACGAAGATACGCACCCTTGCCGCGGCTGTGACAGTTGCGGTATGGACGGACCTTGTATTTTCAATGACGCCATCGAAAATAAATTAATGCCGAAAATGCTTGACGCTGATTTGCTCGTGTTGGTGACGCCGCTTTATTATTTTGGTATGAGCGCGCAGCTGAAGACAATCGTTGACAGATTTTATTCTCGCACCGGCAGACTCAACGGCAAAAAATCTTTGATATTGGCAACGGCGTGGAATACCGCCGATTGGACGATGGCCGCGCTCATAAATCATTACGAGACGCTTGTTCGGTATATGAATTGGCAAAGTGTTGGTATGGTAATGGCAACGGGCTGCGGTTATCGTTCGGCTGTCGAAAGTTCGAATTTTGGCGAACAGGCTTACAATATCGGCGCGAATTTGTAAGGGGGCAAATTTATGAAACTTAGAAAACTGCGCGACCTTGAGGTTACGGAAATTGGAATGGGCTGCATGGGTTTCAGTCACGGTTACGGCGAAATTCCGTCTGAAAATTATGCTGTTGAGGCGATTCGCAAAGCGGCGGATTTTGGCTGTAATTTTTTCGACACGGCGGAAGTTTACGGTCCGAATTTGTCTGAACACGGGCACAACGAATTGATTGTCGGTAAAGCTGTCAAAGATTTTCGCAAAAAAATTATTCTGGCGACGAAATTGCACATCGCCACCGAAGAGCCCGCGAATGACGGCGGCGTCTATCAGACTTTGAAGAGGCATTTGGAACTTTCGCTGAAACGTTTGCAAACTGATTATGTTGACTTGTATTATTGGCACAGAGTAAATCCGGCGATTGCGCTTGAGGAAGTTGCCGCCGGTATGGGCAAACTGATTGACGAAGGCTTGATTCGCGGCTGGGGCTTGTCAATGGTGGACGTGCCGATTATGGAGAAAGTTCAGCACATTACGCCGCTTAGCGCCGTGCAAAATATTTATTCGATGATGGAGCGCGATTACGAAAAAAATGTTATTCCGTACTGCGCGAAAGAGCGAATTGGATTTGTGGCGTTTTCGCCGATAGCCAGCGGTTATCTTTCGGGCAAAGTTACGGTTGATACGAAATTTGAAGGCGACGACGTCAGAAAATGGGTGCCGCAAATGAAACGCGAAAATATCATTGCCAATCGCCCGCTGCTTGACGTTATCAGCGATTTTGCTAAGCAGAAAAACGCCACCAATGCGCAAATTTCTTTGGCGTGGATGCTCCATAAATACCCGCACGTCGTACCAATTCCAGGCTCGAAAAATCAAGGGCGCATTTTGGAAAATTTATCTGCCGCAAATGTCGAATTGACCGACGCGGAATTTGGCGAACTTGAAAAATCTCTCGCGCAGATTAAAATTCACGGGCAACGCAGAGATTTAAACGCGCCCGCCGAACACATTTCTTAAACAAAAATTTTCCACAATAAAAAAATCCCCGACGAATTTTCCGCCGAGGATTAATTTTTTTTGAGCGAAAACAAATTTTACACAAGGACGCTTGCCAAACGTACGAGTTCGGGGTCAAGCGGCTTTTTATTGTTGACAGAATCGAACAGGTTAATGCTGACAACTTTGCCTTCGTCGAAACCGAAAACGACATCCGAAACGCCGGAAATCAACGCAAGAGCCGCGCGTTCGCCGAGCATAGACGCTTTCATGCGGTCTTCCATTGAAGGCGAGCCGCCGCGCTGAATGTGACCGAGAATCGAAACGCGGGTATCAATCTGCGTCTTTTCCTGGACAACATTTTTCAAGCCAACGCCGGAGCAAGCGCCTTCCGCCACGACAATAATTGTGTAACGGCGCCCTTTGCTGTATTGGTCAACAATGTCTTCGCAAATTTCGTCAACGTTGTATTTAACTTCGGGAACAATGATATATTCAGCGCCGCTGGCAATACCGGAAACCATCGCAAGCCAGCCGGAAGTATGCCCCATAACTTCAACAATCATAATTCTGCGGTGAGCCGAAGCGGTATCGCGCAGTTTGTTAATCGCGTCAACAGCAGTATTCGCCGCCGTATCGCAGCCAATAGTATAATCAGTTCCCCAAACGTCATTGTCAATTGTTCCAGGCAGCCCGACAATCGGAATGCCGCCCATTTTCGACAGCAAAGATCCGCCGGTAAGTGAGCCGTCGCCGCCGATAATTACCAAGCCTTCAATGCCGTGTTTCTGCAAATTTTCAAGCCCCTTGCGGCGTCCTTCTTCAGTTTTAAATTCTTTGCAGCGGGCAGTGCCGAGGAACGTGCCGCCGCGTTGAATCAAATCGCTGACGCTGCGGGAATTGAGCTCATGAATATCGTCTTCGAGCATGCCCTTGTAGCCGTTGTTAATACCGAAAACTTTGACGCCCTCAAAAATCGCAGTTCTAACAACAGCGCGCGCCGCCGCGTTCATACCGGGGCTATCGCCGCCCGAAGTCATTACCGCTATTGCACCAGTTATCATAAACCTTGCCTCCTAACTCATTCGTACGGATTTGTTAACGTTTATCTTAAGTGCTATTTTAAGAAATTTTGCCGAGATTGTAAAGTAATTTTTCAGCGGCGGCAAATAAAATGTTCGACTTCTAAAAACCGCCTGCGTTCGGCGGCTTTCAAAATATTGATGACGATACCGGATTTGGTTCTGCGAACCCTGCAGAGGCGAATGATTAATGAGCCTTTGCTTGAAAGGGCGGCAAAATAAAAAAACCGCCTGCGTTCGGCGGCTTTCAAAATATTCAGTGACGCTAGCGGGATTTGAACCCACGAACCCGCCGTGAAAGGGCGGTGTCTTAACCACTTGACGATAGCGCCGTTGGTGGAGACGAAGAGGATTGAACTCTCGACCCCCAGATTGCGAACCTGATGCTCTCCCAGCTGAGCTACGTCCCCAACACGCGGCGTAGTATATCATTGCATTTTGCCTTTGTCAAGCTTTTTTTCAAATATAAATTTCTTGTAGCTGGGAAAATTTTTTGCTATTATGTTTGCCATTGAAGGGAGTGACGAATTTGTCAAGGGTTTCACCGGACACCAAGCGAATTTTGAAACGTATAGACTACGAATTATTATTCGCGACGGTGGCGATAATCATATACAGCCTAATCATAATCAGCAGCGCAACGCACGTCAACACGCCGTCCGAGGAAAGATTTTGGTTTGTGCAGCGGCAAGGAATTTTTGCGTTGGTGAATATAGTTTTGGCGGCGCTGTTTTTGAATTTCGATTATCGCGGACTGCAGAATTACGGAAAAAAATTGTACATTTTCAATTTGATAATGCTAGTGGCGGTAATGTTGGTTGGCGAAACGGCGTTGGGCGCGCAACGTTGGATACACATCGGACCGGTGAGCGTACAGCCGTCCGAATTCTCAAAGCTGATAATGATAATCTGCATGGCGGCGGTGCTTGAAGAAAAAGTCGGCGCATTAAATTCACTGCAAGAATTATTGCCGGTGGCGGTTTTCGTGGGCGTACCGTTCATTTTAGTTTTGAAACAGCCGGACTTAGGAACATCGCTTGTTTTCATGGCAATATTTTTCGGAATGATAATCACGTGCGGGATACGGCTGAAGTTACTATTCGGAATATTCGCGGTGGCGATAGCCTCAATGCCGATTTTGTGGCAATTCTTGAAGGACTACCAGAAAACGCGAATAATGGTATTTCTCGACCCAAATGTAGATCCGTTGGGCTCGGGCTATCACATAATCCAGTCGAAAATTGCGATAGGCTCGGGAATGTTATTTGGCAAAGGAATATTTCAAGGCACGCAGAGCCAATTGAATTTTTTGCCGGAAAATCACACAGATTTTATTTTCGCGGTAGTCGGTGAAGAATTTGGATTCGTGGGCGCGGTAATTTTGTTGTTGCTGTATCTGATAGTTTTGTGGCGCGGAATACAAATTGCCAAACACGCGCGCGATATGTTTGGGCGGCTGTTGGCTGTCGGAATTACCTCAATGTTGGCGTTTCACGTACTCGTCAATGTTGGTATGACAACCGGAATTATGCCCGTCACAGGAATACCTTTGCCGTTTATGAGTTATGGCGTCAGTGCGTTAACTACCGATATTTGGGCGATTGCCATTCTCATGAATATTCATATGCGCAAAAATAAACTGGTGCTTTTTAATTAAATTTATATCGGCATTTCTTTTCGAAAAGAAACGCCTAGCAAAGAAAAGGGCGGCGCGGATTGTCACATCACGTGATACTAAAGAGCATGCCTTGCTTACGCAAGCCACGCAAGCGCGCCGCGGGAGCGCCCGTCCGTGGGCGCTCTCTTATTTTGGCTTAATTTATACAGATTGCGAGATGGAATTATGATTGTTAATGTTGCCAATGATATTTTACAAAAGGTCACCAAACCCACCCGTTACACCGGCGGAGAATTTAACTGCGTCGTCAAAGATTGGGCGAATGTCGATTGCAAAATGGTTTTAGCGTTGCCCGATGTTTATGAAGTCGGTATGTCAAATTTGGGGCTGGCGATTTTGTACGGAATTATGAACAAGCGCGGAGATACTCTATGCGAAAGAGTTTATGCGCCCTGGGTTGATATGGAAGCCGAAATGCGCGTCAAAAATATTCCGCTGTTTTCATTGGAAACTAAGCACGCCCTCACCGATTTTGATTTCGTCGGATTTTCGCTGCAATACGAGATGATTTTTAGCAACGTGCTGAATATGTTGGATTTGGCGGGTATAAATATTTTCGCGCAGGACAGAACGGACGATGAGCCGTTCGTAATTGGCGGCGGTCCTTGCGTTTACAATGTTGAGCCGGTTGCTGATTTCTTTGATTTTTTCGTGGTCGGCGAAGGCGAAGAAATTTTGAATGAAGTTGTCGACGAATTTATCAAATGGAAAAATGGCGGCAAAATTGGCGGGCGGCGCGGCTTTTTAAAAAAATTGTTAAATGTCCGCGGAATTTATGTGCCGAGTTTTTATGAGCCGATTTATGACGGCGAAAATTTTATCGGGCTAAAAGTTTTGGAAGATGCGCTGCGAATCATTTACAAGCGCGTTGTGTCTGATATGAATGCTGTTGCCACGGTTGACGCGCCGATTGTGCCGTTCACTGACATTGTGCATAATCGGGCGATGTTGGAAATTTTCCGCGGTTGCAGTCGCGGCTGTCGATTTTGTCAAGCGGGCATGAGCTATCGTCCTGCGCGAGAACGCACGGTTGAAAATCTGCGCGAAACGGCGCGGCGGCTGATTGACGTTAGCGGCTACGACGAAATGAGCCTGACTTCGCTAAGTTCGGCGGATTATTCTTGTTTGAATCGGCTGGTTGATGAATTAATGACGGATTTTCGAAATGAGCGCGTGAATTTTTCGCTGCCGAGTTTGCGAATTGACAGCTTTTCGATTGAGCTTGCTGACAAATTGCAGGCTGTTCGTAAAAGCGGCTTGACATTTGCGCCGGAAGCGGGAACTCAGCGCCTGCGCGACGTGATTAACAAAAATGTTACCGAAGAAAATTTGCTTGAGGCGTGCGCGGCGGCTTTTCAAAAGGGCTGGAAGACGATTAAGCTGTATTTTATGATGGGCTTGCCGACTGAAACTGACGCTGATATTGCCGGAATTGCCGACCTGGCGCAGAAAGTTGCGGCGCTTTACCGAAAAATAAAAAATCGCCGCGACGTCAAAGTTACGGTGAGCGTGGCGTGTTTTGTGCCGAAACCTTTTACGCCTTTTCAATGGTTCGGGCAAATTTCGCTTGAAGAATTTGAGCGGCGGCAAAGATTGTTGCGCAGCCTCATTACCGATAAAGCCGTCACTTACAATTATCACAACGCGAAACTTTCAGTGCTGGAAGGGGCTATTGCGCGCGGCGATCGTCGATTGGCGAAAGTTATTTATACGGCGTGGAAAAATGGCGCGAAGTTCGACGGCTGGAGCGATTTATTCAAATTTGAGATTTGGGCGGCGGCGTTTGAAAGTTGCGGCGTCGATATGAAATATTTCAGCGAACGTGAGCGCAATATTTATGAGCCGTTGCCTTGGGAGCATACTTCGCCTGGCGTCAACAAAAATTTTCTTGTCAGCGAATTGGAAAAATCTCGCGCAGGACAGACGACTGCCGATTGTCGACGTACGAATTGCACGGGCTGCGGCGTTTGTATGAATTTGGGCGTGCGCGTCATTGATTTTGCCAAAACCGAAAACATTTCCGCAGAAAAAACTTTAAAATCACTAGCCCCTAGCCCCTTGCCCCTAACCCCTACGAAGTATCGGGCGCAGATAAGAAAGGGCGCTGAAATTGCCTTCCTTTCGCACCTAGACTATATGAACGCATTTATGAGCGCGCTTTTGCGGTCGAAGTTGCCCGCGGCTTATTCCGAAGGCTTCAATCCGCATTTGAAAGTTTCATTTGCAACGGCGCTGGGCGTGGGCGTAACCAGTGATTGTGAATACGTCGATTTTGAATTGGCGGCGAATATCCGCAGCCCCGAAGTTATGACGCGGCTGAATGAGCAGCTGCCGCGCGGCGCTGAAATTTTGCGCATAAAAAAAATCACCGGCAAAGTTCCGGCGTTGATGTCGATTATAGATTTTTCGCGCTATGAAGTTACGGTTGCGGGCAATTTCGATTCTGCCGCTGCCGCCGCCGAAAAATTCAATCTCGCGCAGGAGATTATGTTTACGCGCGTCACTCCCAAAGTCACCCGCGAACTCGACATTAAAAAATATATTGCCGAGCCCGTCAAAGTTTCAAAGCTGGATAATGATTTGCTTATAAGTTTTGGCGTGAAAATTAATTCTGAGGGAACTGTCAAGCCGAGTGAAATTTTAAAAGTCCTGCGCGATTATGGATTGGATATTGAAGTCGCCGCCGCGAAAATCAATCGCACGGCACTTTTGAGCCGCGGAAAAAATTTATTGGACGTGATTTAACTTTACCAATTTTTTAAAACGTACCGATAAATATTGGCGGCAACCGGCGAAACTCCGCCGTTTACGTAGCCTTCGTAGCCTTCAGAATTTCTGTAGTACGGGCTGCCGTTGTACGGGAAAAACGAATAGCCCAGATAATCCTGCCCCGCTCTTACTCTGCAGGTAAATGAATACGGATTGCGCCCCTTGATGCTCACGCTCTCCGTTAAAATGTAAACCGCCGTGCCGTCGCTGTAATTTCCAACGTGAACTTCGGCTGCCTCCGCCGGATTCTGCGCGAATATCAGCGCCACCGCCAAAATAACCATTGCCGCAATTTTCCTTGCCATAAAAATTCCCCCCAATTTTTTTAACAATTATACTAGAGAAAAAATTTTTGTCTACTGGAAGTGATTTTAATGAGAATACATTTGTCAGAGCATTTCACATACCCGAAACTGCTAAGATTTGTGCTACCGTCAATCGCCATGGTAATCTTCACGTCGTTTTACAGCATAATCGACGGGCTGTTTGTGTCAAGATTCGTGGGGAAAATTCCATTCGCGGCGGTAAATTTGGTTTTCCCGATAATGATAATTTTGGGCGCGGTCGGCGTAATGGTGGGCACGGGCGGCGCGGCGATTGTCGGAAAAACTTTGGGCGAAAAGCGCCCCGATAAAGCCAACGAAATTTTTTCAATGCTGATTTATTCAACGCTGATAATCGGCACAATTTTTGCCGTGGCGGGATTTTTCGTATTTCCGGCGGTGATAAAATTTCTCGGCGCGGAAGGCGAACTTTTGAGCGACTGCATATTGTACGGGCGAATAATTTTGTTCGCGCTACCGTTTTTCATAACCGAATTTTCGTTTCAAAGTTTCTTCGTCACGGCGGAAAAGCCACAGCTCGGTTTAGCTGTTACGGTTTTTGGCGGCGTCACGAATATTTTGTTGGACGCGCTTTTTATCGTGGTGTTCGGCTGGGGATTAACCGGCGCGGCTGTTGCCACGGCTATTGGACAAACCGCCTGCGTGATTTGGGAAATTATTTATTTCAGCCGGAAAAATGACAGCCTCTTGAACTTGACGCCGAAATTTAATTTTGACGCAGAAATTTTTTTGAAGTCCTGCGCGAATGGCTCTTCGGAAATGGTGAACGATACGGCAATGTCGGTCGTGGCGATGCTGTACAATTATCAGCTGCTCCGGTACATTGGCGATAACGGCGTGGCGGCTTACGGTGTCATTGAATACGTCGGATTTATTTTCGCGGCAATTTTTTTCGGCTACAACATGGGAATTTCGCCCGCTGTAAGTTATCAATTTGGCGCGCGCGGCTATTCGGAGCTGAAAAATATTTTGCGCAAAAGTTTTGTGCTGATTGGAATTGCGGGCGTGGCGATGATGATTTTGGCGGAAATTTCGGCGGCGACTCTGGCGAATATTTTTGTCGGCTATGACGCTGAACTTTTCGAATTGACGGTTTACGCCTTCCGCATTCAAGCAATTTCGTTTTTGTTTTTGGGATTCAGCAGTTTTGGCTCGTCATTTTTTACCGCGCTGAATAACGGCGTCCTTTCCGCGCTAATCGCCTTCGTTCGGACGTTTATTTTTGAAATTGGCTTAGTGCTGTTGCTGCCGCTGATTTTTGGCGTCGACGGCATTTGGTATTCGATAGTTGCGGCGGAAATTGCGGCTTTCACCTTGACGATTATTATTTTGTTGAAAAACAGGAAACGCTATCGCTACTAAGGGGGAATTATTTTGCTTAGTGAATCGGAATTCACCAGTTTTATTCAAAGGCGATTGGACGCAGTGAAAATTCAATCGACGCTTGAGAGTACTGAAAATGTTGAAATTATGCGCGCTCTTCAAACCGCCTCAAAAAATTTTACATTCAAAAAAATATCTACGACAAGGTTAAAAAATTCGACAAAGATTATCTCGATCTGTTTTACCAAAAACCAATTCGCGCAGTTGTTGAAAAGATATTTAGCCGATAAACAAGAATAAAATTGCGCCGAAAAACAGCACCAGGCTGAAAGTCCGCATTGCATTTTGGGTAAATTCGGATCTGAACGCCCCGCGCATAAAATTAACCACCAGCGACAGCGACACAAACCCCAGCGGCTTATCAAAATTCACGATGGAATAAATTAACATAACCACAGAAATTATAATGCCGGATTTTTCGGCGGGCGACATTTTCCGCACGTCGTCCTGCGCGAGAGTTTCTTTGCGTTTAGGTTTGTCGTCTTCCAAATGTTTGAAGGCGCTGCTGCGATAAACGGATTCGCGCGCTTTGTCAGCCGGTTTCTCGTCAAAAAAATCATTATCGGCTTCCCGCAAAATCCGCTCTTCCAATTCGGCGTCAATCTGCGTCGTTTCCTCAATATCGCTCTGCACGGGCGATTTTTTTTTGCGCTTCTTGCTCATAAAATTTCAAACAACCTTCTTGACATTTTTAATCAATTTTGGCAGGTACGGATAAAAATTTCCGCCAGGACACGAAGTATCATTCAAATCTCTGTGCCCAACAATAGTTTTCTTGGTCGGCTTGATTTTATATTTTTTGCAAAGAGCGGCAACAAGCTGCTCGGTAGCTAAAGCCTGCGCGAAAGTCGGCTGCCCCAAATCGAAGTTGCCCGTCATACAAATGCCGACAGTGTAACCGTTATTTTTCCAGGCGTGCGCGCCAACAAATTTCAGCGGACGCCCCTGTTCAATAAATCCGTCCTTGTGAATGACGTAATGATAGCCAATGCCCGCCCAGCCGTTGCCTAAATGTATATCGTGAATCGACGGCACGTCCAAATCTTCGTCGCGGCGCATTCCGGCGTGGTGAATTACAATCGCGCTGGTTTTCGCCCGGACGTCCATGGGTTGCGTAAAATCCAAATTAATTCTGCCAATACTCAAATTGTCCAGCGATTGAAAACTTTGCAAGGACGGCAATTTAAATTCCGGAACTTCAATTTTTTTGGCAGCCTCGCCAATTTCCGGAAGAAAACCAAACGCCGCCGCCCCCGCAATTATCTTAGTCGTCATATCTATAAAATTTCTCCTGTTAATTTCCATATGCTTCACCAACCTTCAAACGATTATAGCAAACGTGAAACACAAAAACAATCGACTAAAATTAAAATCAATGTTATAATCTCGCGCAGGAGGGATTTTTATTTTGGAAAAACGAAATTTATTCAAAGGATTTTGGGCGCTGTTCAAGGCGTATTGGACTTCAGAAGAAAAATGGCGCGCTATCGGCTTATTGGCGGTCGTCATTGGCTTAAATTTGGCAATGGTTTGGTTTCTCGTGCAAATCAACCAGTGGTATAACGAATTTTACAAAGGCTTACAGGAATATCAGGCAGATTCATTTTGGTACTTAGTCGGGCAATTCAGCGGCTTAGCCTTTTGTTACATAATCATTGCGGTTTACGCGGTTTATTTGCGGCAACTTTTACAAATCCGCTGGCGAACGTGGATGACGCGGCAATATTTAGATTCGTGGATGCGCGGACAAACTTACTACCATTTGCAAAGTTCCACGGATAACCCAGACCAGCGTATTTCCGAAGATATAAATTCATTCGTGAGCTTGACGTTGCAATTGATAATCGGCTTTTTGCGGCAGATAACAACTTTGGTGGCGTTCAGCTTTGTGCTGTGGGAACTTTCGGGCGAATTTAAATTCGAAATCGGCGGCGACGAATTTGTCATTTACGGCTATATGTTTTGGTTTTCGCTGATTTATTCTGGCGTCGGTACGTTTTTAGTTCACAAAGTCGGCAGAAAATTAATCGGGCTGGAATTTGATCAGCAAAAATATGAGGCTGATTTTCGTTTCAGTATGATGCGCGTCCGTGAAAATGCGGAGAGCATAGCGTTTTACCGCGGCGAAACTGCCGAGCTCGAAGGTTTTTCTGCGCGATTTAAAAATGTCATTGAGAATTTCCGGCGACTCATGACGAAAACTAAGCACTTGAATTTTTACGTCAACGGATATTCGCAGGCGGCGGTGATTGTGCCGCTTATCTTAGCCGCGCCGCGCTATTTCAGCAAACAAATCGATTTGGGCGGGCTTATGCAAACAATTTCGGCGTTCGGCAGAGTTCAAGACGCGCTGAGTTATTTTATCGACGCATACAGCACAATCGCAAATTTGGCGGCGGTTATCAATCGACTTGCCGGATTTACCGAGCACGTCAACGAAGTACAAAAAGTTTCAAGCGGAGTCGAAAAATCTTCCGCGCCGGAATTGAATATTTCAAATTTAAACGTATCTTTACCAACCGGCAGAAATTTATTGCAAAGTTTATCGTTGACGCTGGAAAATTCTAAATCGCTGTTGGTGACGGGCGCGTCCGGCTGCGGGAAATCTACGCTGCTAAGAACTTTGGCGGGCATTTGGGCGTATGCTTCGGGAAAAATTTCTTTGCCGGAAAATTCGCGTGTAATGTTCCTGCCGCAAAAACCGTACCTGCCGCTGGGAAGTTTGCGCCGCGCGCTGATTTACCCGTTGCCCGAAAAATCCGCGCCGCCCGATTCAAAACTGCGCGAAATTTTGTCAATAGTAGACTTGCCGCATTTGGCAGAAAAACTTGACGCGGTGGAAGATTGGAGCAGGATTTTATCAATCGGCGAGCAACAGCGGTTGGCGTTTGCGCGGGTACTTTTGACAACGCCGGATTACATTTTCCTTGACGAAGCAACAAGCGCCCTTGACGAGCCGCGCGAATTGGAAATGTACCAACTTTTGAAAAAACAACTGCCGCGCTTAACGATTATCAGCGTAGGTCACCGCTCGACGCTGTTTCAAGTTCACGATACCGAATTGAATTTAGACGGCACGGGCAATTGGCAAGTGCGGGAGGTTTGAAATGGAACGCTTACAGAAATTAATCAGTCGCGCAGGAGTAACTTCCCGCCGTGACGCAGAAAATTTAATCGCCGCCGGTCGCGTGACTGTTGACGGCAAAGTTGTTACCGAACTCGGCGCGAAGGCTGACCCTTCAAAAAACAAAATCTGCGTTGACGGCAAAAAATTAAATTTCGACGCCGAAAAAGTTTACATTCTGCTGAATAAGCCGCGCGGCTACGTTTCCACCGCCAAAGACGAACGCGGCAGAAAAATTGTCCTGGATTTGGTGAATATTCCTGCGCGAATTTTCCCTATCGGCAGGCTCGATTTAAATTCTGAAGGGCTGATTTTGCTTACAAACGACGGCGAATTGATGAACGCGCTGATTCACCCGAAATTTCAAATCAACAAAACCTACATTGCGAAAATCACCGGCGCTGTCACTGAAGAAAATCTTGACAAACTCCGCGCGGGTATCGAACTCGACGACGGCTTGACCGCGCCCGCCGAAATTTATTTGCTTGACGCTGAAACCGTCGAAATTACAATTCACGAAGGACGCAACCGCCAAATTCGCCGAATGTTCGCGGCTATCGGCTGTGACGTCAAACGCTTAAAACGAATTGCTTTTGCCGGCTTGACTTTGGACGGCGTGAAGGTCGGCAAATTCCGCTACCTCACTCGCGCAGAAATCGATTTTCTCAAAAAAAACGCCCTCAACCACTCCGGCTGACGGCTTAGGTACGTGTAGTATTTTTTAGGAGAGCTTAACGAAAAGCTTGACTGTATACTACCACGAATGAGAATTATTGTCAACCAAAACTTTTGGAGGCGCTATGTTAACCGAAAAAAATTTTGCCGCGGCGCTGCTTAAAATGGATTTCACCGAAAATGACGGCGTTTATGAGAAAATTTTTGCCGCCGATATTTTTTTGCGCGCTGATGTTAAAAATCGGAAATTGATTTATCCGGCGCAAATTGGCACGAAAACCTATGACGATTCGCGCAGAGAAAATCTTGTTGTATTTGAGTGCGTCAATCGGCTGCTGGTTAAAGGCTACGCTCCGGCGGATATTGAACTTGAAAAAGTCTGGACGCTCGGTCACGAACAGAAAGGCGGTCGCGCAGATATCGTTGTCAGCCAAAATGGCAAGGCGCTTTTTATCATTGAATGCAAGACTGCGGGCAAAGAATTTGAGCGCGAACTTCGCAATATGAAATCTGATGGCGGGCAGCTTTTTTCATATTGGCAGCAGGAAAATTCTTGCAAATGGCTGATTTTGTACGCGGCGGATTTTGACGGTGAAAATTTTGCCTATCAGATTAAGACGGTCAACTGCAGCGATTATCAGAATCTGATTGATTTGGAAAATAAGCAGCCCGACACGAAACTTTTTAAAAATGCTCACACTGTCAAAGAAAAATTTGCCGCGTGGGATGAAACTTACGAAAAAAACCTTGAGGACGATTTGATTTTTAGCGCTGACAGCGGCGCGTATGATATTGGCGTCAAGCCCAAAACTAAGGGCAGTCTTATCGATTTTTCCAAACTTGAAAAAGTTGTTAATGAATTTGAAGAAATTCTGCGCCACAACAACGTTTCTGACAAGGAAAATGCGTTTAATCGGCTGATTGCGCTGTTCATTTGCAAGCTGGTGGATGAGTCCGGCAAGGGCGATAATGATATCGTCGAATTTTTTTACAACGCCGCCGCTGATACCTATGAGACTTTGCAAGACAGACTTCAGCGCCTGCACCGCGACGGTATGAAAAATTTTATGAACGAAAATATTTTTTACCTTGCCGACGATTACGCGGAAAAATTAATCGAACAATATATTGGCGGCAACCGCGAAGAATTTATTGCCGAACTCCGCCGCAAATTGCGACAGCTGAAATTTTATACCAACAACGATTTCGCCTTCAAGGAAGTTCACAACGAAGAACTTTTTTATCAGAACGGCAAGGTTTTGGTTGAAGTCGTCAAGCTTTTTCAGAATTACCGAATCATCGGATCGCAGGATTTACAGAAACTGGGCGATTTATTTGAGCAAGGGCTTCAAGCAAAATGAAGGGCAATTTTTCACGCCGATACCGATTGCGCGCTTTATTTGGGACAGTCTGCCGCTCGAGGATTTTATAACTGATAAGCCGCCGAAAATTATTGATTATGCTTGCGGCGCGGGGCATTTTTTGACTGAAGGCTTTGCCGCGATTAATGCGTGTTTTGCGCGGAAAAATCTTCAGCTGCCGGTTAATTGGGAAGACGGCAAACTTTTCGGCGTGGAGAAAGATTATCGCCTGGCGCGCGTTTCAAAAATTTCGCTGTTTATGCACGGCGTCAATAAGGGCAAAATCAAATTCGGCGACGGGCTCGAAAATTACCCCGACGAAAATATTTCCGCCGGTACTTTTGACATTCTCGTTGCCAATCCGCCATACGCCATCAAAAACTTTAGGAAATTTATCCGGCTCAAAAACGAATTTGCCACGTTCGAAAAAATTTCTGATGAAGGCTCTGAAATTGAAACGCTCTTTGTCGAAAGAATTGCTCAACTTGTCAAGGCGGGCGGAATTGCGGCGGTGATTTTGCCCAGCAGCATTTTGAACAAGGACGGCAAAAGTTTTATTTCGGCGCGCGAATCGCTCTTGCAGAATTTTAATATCCGCGCCGTCGCGCAGTTTGGCAGCAAAACTTTCAGCGCCACCGGCACGAATACCGTGATTGTTTTTCTTCAAAGACTCTCGCGCAGTCCCAGTCGTTTTCAACTGCTCAATGATAGTGTGAATAATATTTTGAAAGGCGAAATTCCCGCCGATTGGGAAGAATCTATCATTTTCGACGAATATTTGAAGAAAATCAACGTTGCCACCGATACTTATAAAAAATTTGTCAGCCGCGAAATTGGTTATGCTGATTGGCGCAGTGATTTTTATTTTGGCGCGTACGTTGCCGCCTTTGAAGCGAAATTTGCTCTGCGCGATAACTATAAATTTTACGCATTTGCCATTGAGATTGAGCGCGAGAAGATTCATTATTTCGCCATGACGTACAAGCAAACCACGCTGGTAATTTCCGCGCCACAAGATAATTCTGAGCAGGAAAAATTTTTAGGCTACAGCTGGAGCAACGCCAAAGGCGACGAAGGCATCAAGGTTAAAACGCCCGGCGGTCTGCTTTATGACGACAAAAACCGCGTTGCCGATAACCGATTAGCCGCCGCCGTCCGCAACAGCTTTTCCGGCAAAAAAGTTGACATTCCCGCCGCCGCCGATTATTATAGCTACTTGAAATTGAGCGATATGCTCGACTTTGGCGGCGCTGACTTCACAAAATTAATTAAATTGGTAGATTCTTCAGCGGCGATAATCAATACTGCGAAATTTGACGCAAAATATGTTAAAAAACTGCGCGAAGTTTGCAAAATAAATATTCCAAAATCTGAAGTTGCCGATGTCGCCGATGATACGATGATTTCATTTGTTGAAATGGCGTCTGTCAGTAACGACGGCTATATTGCTGAAAAAATTGATAAACCGATTGGCGAAGTTCGACGTAAGGGTTATAAATATTTTGCCGAAGGCGATATTATTATTGCCAAAATTACGCCGTGTATGGAAAATGGCAAATGTGCTATTGCTCGCGATTTAACAAATTCAATCGGTTTCGGCAGTACAGAATTTCATATTTTCCGGTGCGATAATGAGCAAATTTTGACGGAATATCTATTTGTTTTATTGAATCAGCAATTTATTCGTGAAGCCGCCCAAAAAGCTATGACTGGTGCAAGCGGACACCGGCGAGTGCCAGAATCTTTTTATTCAGAAATGACAATTCCAGTTCCGTCGATAGATATTCAGCGGCAAATTGTTTCGGAGTTTCGCGCAATCGACAACGAGATATTCGCGCAGAACTCAGCCATTGCCCAAGCCGACGCCGCCGCCAAAGATAAATTTGTTGAGTTATTCAGCGGTATAACTGAAACTGTGAAACTTAGCAGTGTTGCTGAAATTATTCAAGGAACGTCGCCCAAATCCGAATTTTACAATGAAACTGATGAAGGACTGCCTTTTTATCAAGGCAAAAAAGATTTCGGCGAAATGAAATTGAATACTTCAAAAGTATGGACGACCAGCATTATAAAAACTTCTGTTAAAGATGATATTCTAATGAGCGTGCGCGCGCCCGTCGGTGACGTGAATATCAATCCATTTGAGGAAATTTGCATTGGCAGAGGCTTAGCGGCTATCCGGTGTAATGATTCGGCGATGCAAAATTATCTTTTTTATTGGTTGTATTTTAATAGCGATAAAATCACCGGACACAGTGGAACTACTTTTGCTTCAATATCTGGCGACGAAATCAAATCAATGATTATTCCAGTTCCGCCGATAACATTGCAGAAAGAATTTGCGGCGTTCGCGCAGGAGTGCGACCTTGCGAAAGACGCGGCGCGGCGGCGATTGGCTGAGTTGCAAGAAGCGCGGGCGGTGTTGGTCGAAAAATATTTCCGATGAATCTTGCAAAGTTTCAGCTGGTATGTTAACCTGCATTTATTAGCTAGACACTAATATCGTTGTGAACATGAACATCGGAAATAGAAGAGTCCCGACGGCATTCGGGGCTTTTTTAGTTGAAAAAATATTTCCGGCGTTGTACAATCTACAAAAAATGACGGAGGCGGTTGTATGGCGTATAAACTATTGGCGTTGGATATGGACGGCACGCTTTTAAATTCGCAGAAGAAAATCAGTCCCAAAACTGCGGCGGCTATTGCCGAACTTTCGCGCAGTGGTATTGCTGTGGTTTTGTCGACGGGGCGCGGCGTGGCTGAACTTGCCGATTACAAAGCCGAACTTAAATTTATGCATTACGGCGTGACAATCAGCGGCGGCTTAGTCTACGATTTTTTCAATAACAAACCGGTTATAGCGCACCCGCTGGCTGAAGATTTAATGCTGAAAATTATTGACGCGGGGCTTGACGAACGCGCCATGATTCACCTTTTGAGCATTGATAAATCTCTTATGCGCGAAGATGATATTCAGCACACGCCCGATTTTCAAATGGCGGTTTATCAAGATATGTACAACCGGATTTGCACGCGCTGCGAAGATTTCAAGGCGTACGCGCACGAACACGTCGGCGAAATTATCAAGGTGAATATGTACCACCGCACGCCCGAATCTATGCGCCGGAATTATGAGCGGCTGAAAAATTTGCCGCTGACGCTGGCTGTTGCCGAAACTACCGCGCTTGAAAGTTCGCCCCGCGGCATAAGCAAAGCTTCCGGACTGCGCGAATTGTGCGATTTTCTGAAGATTGATATTAGCGAAACGGTTGCAGTTGGCGACGCGCCCAATGACATTGAGATTTTGAAAACGGCGGGCGTGGCGGCGGTTATGGGCAATGCGACCGACGATATTAAGGTTCTGGCGGATTTCGTCACGGCGGATAACGACCACGACGGCATTGTTAAAATTATCGAGAAATTTTTTTGAGGTGCGAATATGAAAATTGTAATTGGCAGCGACCACGGCGCAGTTAGTTTGAAGGACGAAGTTAAGCGGATTTTAGCGGCGCAATTTAAAAATGTTGAAGTTCATGACGTTGGAACGTTTGATTTGCAGTCCGTGGATTATCCGGATATTGCGGAAAAAGTTTGCGGCGAAGTTTTGAGCGGCGCAGCTGACAGAGGAATTTTACTTTGCGGCACGGGCATTGGTATGAGCATTGCGGCGAATAAGTTTAAAGGCATTCGTTGCGCGCTGTGCAATGACGTTTATTCGGCATGGATGAGCCGCGAGCACAATGATTCAAATGTTTTGGCGCTGGGCGGCAGAGTTTTGGGCTTCGGGCTTGCCGCGGAAATTGTAAGAACCTGGATGACTACCGAATTTTCCGGCGACGAAAGACACAAACGCCGCCTTGAGAAAATTGCCGCATTTGAAAATAAATAACTTTGCTATTATAAAAAAATTGGCGACGAGCATTTTAGCCCGCCGCTTTTTTAGTGCGAAAAAATATTCTAAATCGTATGCGTTTTGGTGTGCTTAGGATTGCGCCGATTGTGCCGCGGATTAAATAAATCCAAAATCACCGTGATAACCGAAATATTAATCTCCGTCTCGTAGGCATTCCAGCGGCTGAACGCTATCACCATAAAATTCTCCGCCGAATGAATCAGCCTGCTGTACATTCTGTGCGGGCAGCTCCAATTTATTTCGGCGTCGTCCAACAAATAGCCGAAGCCCTTTTCTATGCAGCGAATAACCTTCGATTCGGAAACGCAGCGGTCATTTCCGCGGTCCAGCGCGTGATTCGTGAATAAAATGTTGACGCGATAATCTTCACCTTCAAAATTTATAATCTGTCTCATAACCAATCACCTTGCAAAGCCAATCGCATTACCGCGGCTGCTGAATTTTTCGGCGATATTCACGTCAAAATCTTCCGGCTTGAGGCTGATAATTTCTTCGCGGGTAATTTCTCTGCCGGAATTTTCAGCGCAAATCCGCGACGACTGCTTGAGTTTAGCCTGTTCCCACAAATTCCGAACAAAGCGCCCATTGCCGAAGTCTTTCTTTTGCGCGGCTTTAACAAAAATTTCACGGCACTTATTTTCAATCTCCGGCGTAATTTCGTAGCCGTCATTTTTTACAAACAATTTCAAAATACCGACAAGTTCCTCAGCTTTGTAATCCGGAAAATCAATCTGAAAAGCAATGCGGCTCCTCAAGCCTTCGTTGCGTTCGATAAAGTCTTTCATTTTGTCCGGATAGCCGCAGAATATCACAATCGTATCGTCGCGGTTATTTTCCATTTCCTGAACAATCGTGGACAGCGCCTCGTCGCCGTACGCGCCCTTCCAATGGTCAACTAAACTGTACGCCTCGTCAATCATCAAAATGCCGCCCTTAGCTTCGCGGAATCTGTGACGAACTTTCGGCGCGGTCTGCCCAACGTATTCACCAATCAAATCTGCGCGACCACACTCAACATAATTGCCGCTGTCAAGAATGCCTTCCTTGCTCAAAATCTGCGCGAACAGGCGCGAAACGGTTGTTTTGGCAGTACCAGGGTTGCCGGTGAAAACCATATGCATGCTCATTCGTTGCTGGCTTAAGCCCATACTCGAACGCGCCTTTTGGATTTTGAAATTGGCAACAATCTGCTCCAAAAGTTTCTTGACGTCGGTTAAGCCGATCATTTCCTGCAGCGCCGAATAAGCGTCATTCACGGCAATTTTGCTGGCGTCAATCCGAAATTGGCTGACATTTTTATAAGCGGTGTAAATGTTGTTGCGGAGGTTGTCGCGGCGCATTAATTCATAAATCCGGTTGATATCGGACGGGCGAAAAGTTGAATCCGTGCCGAGTGCCTGTTCAAAATCCGCGTCGCTGTAGGAAGTCAAATTGCCCGCCGCCGCCAAATTTTTAAGATATTCCAATGCAACTGCGCGATTTCCTGCGCCTTCCTTGAGTTCGATTAAATGCATATCCTCTTGCACAGCAGAAATAAGTTTCGGCGCAAATCCAGGGTTATCGCTCTCCTCGATAAGGACAAAAAGCGTGTTGTGCTGATGCGTTTTGATTTGGTTGCTGAACTCGTTGACAACCATATGATATCCGGACGCGTAATTCATATGGTCTTCGCTGCTACCGCGCATTTCGATAATCATGGTGTTGCCGGCGCTTTGCTCAAAAACCGCGTCGATATCGCAGTCGTGGTGCGCGCGCTCGGTTATTTCGTTAATGCGGGTAATTGTGCGCCCGACAATTCGCTGATTTGTATAAAGCGCATGACACAGGAGCTGAATCATTTGCTTAACGCCCTGCGAATTTTTGACTTTGAGAACGTAATGGATAGGTAAGCCGGCAAATTTTTTCGGGTGGTCGGAAGTGTAAATGCGATTGAGTTCGTCGAGAAAACTTTGATCGAGCATTAATTTTTTCGCCATTGTAAGAGCCAAAGAGTAAGGCAGCTCCGAAGACTCTATCAGCCCGTCTTGAACATTAAAATCGCCGTTGCGAAAATAATTCAGCGAAAATTCGTCGTTGCCGAAAATCCCCAGCCTGTTCCAATCCACATTGAAAGTTACGTGGCGATTTTTATCAGCCAACCCCAACAGCTTTGACGCTTGAAATGGCGTAACTTCTTTGAAAGTTTTAATTTTGATATCGTGCAATTCGTATTCAAAAATTTCTTCCTTGAGATATTTTTTAAAAATTTTCAGCAGGCGCGCGGGCGTTAGGCGCTCCATCAGATTCACGGCAACGACTAAATCAAATTCCTTGTCGGTTTTCGCCTCGTAAATCAGCATTGCAATTTTCTCGGATTCTGATTCAACCAGCGCGCTGTTAAATTCTTGAATGGTATCTTCGGGCCAAAAATGATTGCCGTGCCCATTTCGCCAGGGCGGTCGCCGTTCCTCAAAAATCTCCGAATTTTCGTCCAGCAAACATTTAAAAATTATTTCGCAGTTGTAAAAAATCATAAATTATCCTCTCCCTTGAGTTTAATTATAGCGCGTAAATGCGGATTTTCAAGATTTACAAAATTAATCTTAGCTGTTAAAATTGCAGGGTTATGAAAATTAAAATTTGTGGAATAAAAACAGTCGAGGCGGCGCGGGCTGTAGAAAAATTCGGCGCTGATTATATCGGGTGCATTTTTTACGCGAAAAGCAAACGGTACATTGCGCCGGAAAGTGCCGCGGAGATTCTGCGCCCGCTCAAAATTAAAAAAGTTGGCGTCTTTGTCAACGAATCCGCCGAAATTGTAAACGCCATTGTCGAAAAAGTTGGGCTGGATTATGTTCAGCTGCACGGCGCGGAAACTGCCGAATACGCCGAAAAAATTAACCGCCCGATTATCAAGGCGTATCGTTACGGCGACGGTTTCAGCGTGGACGCCGCGAATAATTTTCCGTGCGAATTTATTTTAGTTGACAGTTTCGTTGCGGGCGCGGCGGGCGGCACGGGCAAAAGTTTCGATTGGCGCAGTTCTGCGCGAGAGATTTTGAAAATAACAAAGCCGGTGTTCATAGCGGGCGGTATCTCCATTAATAATTTCGTAGAGGCGGCGGAAATATTTAAGCCGTATGCGCTGGACGTTTCGGGGAGTTTGGAAATTGACGGCGAAAAATCTGCGGCTAAGATTGAAAAATTTCTGCGCGAAGTGAAAAATTATGAAGTGGATTAACCACCAAATCGTGACGGGCTTTTTGGTTTACGCGGCAACGGACGACGCATTTTTTGTAGCGTCAAGCATAGTGGGCGCGGTAATTCCCGACAGAGTTGAAGGTTCGCCGCCAACTGAAAGCCGCGCCTATTGGAAATGGCGCAGAAACCACCGCACGTGGTCACATTACCCGCCGATTTATTTATTGCTAATCGCACTCGCGCAGGGCGCAAAATTTTATTTCCCGAATCCGACGCTGGCAATTTTTTTGACGCTGATAACTTACGTGCTAATCGGCTGCCTGCTACATATCGCCGAAGACGGAATTTGCGGCAAAGTTCCAATCTTTAAACCGCGAAAAAAATACGGGCTCAAACTTTTCAAAGTCGGCTCGTGGCAAGAATATTTTTGTTCGGGGCTGATAATTTGCGGCTGTTTGGCGTTCAGTTTCAGCGACATTTTCATTGACGAATTTAATCTGCGCGAAAAGTTGACACAAATGCAAGAGCATATTATCATTGACGAGAGCGGCATAAGATTAGTCAGGTAGCCGCGAATTTTAGGAGGGTTTAACTTGAAAGATTTTACGTACGACACGGAGCGCACCTGCTCAAAAAAAATTAACTTCAGCGTGGACGACGAAGGGCGCTTGCACAACGTAAGCTTTGTTGGCGGCTGCCCTGGAAATTTGCCCGCGATTGGTAAACTTGTCGAAGGACAGGACGCTAAAAAAATTGCTGATATGTTGCGCGGTAACCCCTGCGGCGCGCGTGGCACAAGTTGCGCAGATCAGCTTGCTCTTGCCATTGACAAAAACGTTCATTGAGGCGATTCGTCCAAAGTTATTCTGCCAATTTTGCCTTCGCGAAATTCCGTCAAAATCATCTTAGCCGCTCTGTCGACGTCCAAAACGCCGCCGCTGCGAATACAGCCGCGCTTTTTGCCGATAACGCTCAAAAGTTCGCGCCCGTCATTTGAAAGCGGCTCAGTTAATTTGAAACGTTCGCGCAGTCCGGCAGGATTTTTTTCAACAAGAGTTTCAAGCAATTTACAAACAATCGGCTCGATATCGTAAATTTCATCGCTGATAGCATAAGTCCACGCCAATTTGACGGCAACTTCCTGGTCTTCGAACTTCGGGTAAAGAATGCCAGGCGTATCTAAAAGTTGAAGTCCATCGTCAATTTTAATCCACTGTTTGGCGCGGGTAACGCCGGGGCGATTTTCGGTTTTGGTGTGATTGACGCCCGCCAATTTGTTAATCAGCGACGATTTGCCGACATTTGGAATACCAACAACCATAGCACGAGCGGCGCGCGGTTTAGCACCGTGCTTGACTAGCTTGTGCGTTTTTTCTTGCGTAAGATTTTTAGCCAGCGCAATTAAATTTTTAATACCCGTGCCGTGAGCGGCGTCGACAGCCACCGCCGGATTGATATCTGCGCGAAAATATTCAAGCCACTTTTTGGTTTCAGCGAGATTGGCAAGGTCGGGTTTAGTGAAAACAGTGAGGCGGGTTTTTTCAGCAAACATTTCATTGAACAGCGGATTTTTGCTTGAAAATGGAATGCGAGCGTCAACAATTTCAATGATTAAATCAACCAACTTCAAATTCTCTTGAATGAGGCGCTCAGTTTTTTTCATATGACCAGGAAACCACTGCAAATTTGGCAAATCGTCAACCAAAGCACTCACCTCCTACGTTGCAATTAAGACCGCCCAAGGATGGGCGGCGAACCCCGCCCGCTGTTAATGAGCGTGACGCGAATTATTCAGCGGGCATGTTTTTCTTTGCTAGGCGTTTCTTTTTGCGCCAAAAAGAAATGCCGTAATAAATTTGGAAAGGACAACTTTAATGGAACAAATTTCACAGATGTTTTTGGGATTTATAGATTCGTACGGATATATCGCTGTCGCAGTTTTGATGGCAATGGAAAACGCCTGCATACCGATACCCAGCGAATTAATTTTAGGTTTTGCGGGCTATTTGATTTACGCGGAGAAAATGACGTTCACCGGCGCGATGGTTGCAGGTATGATTGGCGGAATGGCGGGCTCAATTTTTGCTTATGCAGTGGGCGCAACCGGCGGCAGAAAATTCGTCGACAAATACGGCAAATATTTCTTGATAAAAAAATCGCATGTGGATTTAGCGCAAAACTGGTTCGACAGATACGGTATCCGCGCAGTATTTTTCAGCAGAATGTTACCCGTCGTTCGGACGTTTATATCACTGCCCGCGGGTTTCGCGCGCGTCAATTTTCCGTCATTTCTGTTTTATACTTTCGCAGGCTCATTGCCGTGGACAGCGCTAATTCTTTACGCCGGAATGTTTTTAGGCGAAAATTGGCGCAAATTACTTGAAATTGGACACGAAGCCAGCATCGCCTTTGTGATAATCTGCGCGATAATCTTAGCCGTGATTTTTTTCCGCAGACGCCGATAATTTTTCAATAAGTTTCGTCGTTGAATGTCCTTCCACAAATTTAATCAGCTCAACCGCGCCGCCGTAACTTTGAACAATCTTAGCCTCCGGCAAAGTCTCAAGCGTATAATCGCCGCCCTTGACGTAAACGTCCGGCTTGACCTGCGCGATTAAATTTTCAGCGGTATCTTCGCCAAAAAGCACAACATAATCAACAGCCTTCAGCCCGAGCAAAACTTCAGCGCGGGCTTTTTCATTGTTAACAGGACGAGCCGCGCCCTTCAACTTTTTAACGGATTCATCGGTATTCAAGCCGATAATCAGCACGTCGCCCAAATTTTTCGCCGCCGTCAAATACCGCACGTGTCCAACATGAAGAATATCAAAACAGCCATTCGTAAAAACAATTTTCTTGCCGCTCTGCCGAATTTTCGCGCAGGTTTCGGCAATTTTATTTCTGTCGATAAGCATTAAAATCACCAATCAAATCAGCGGAACTCGCTTCAAAATTTCGGTCAATTCTTCGGCGCTAACCGTGCTTGTCCCAAATTTTTTAACGGTAATGCCCGCCGCATAATTCGCCAATCGCGCAGAAATTACCGGATTGAAACCCGAAACCGCCGCCAGCAAAAACGCCGCAACGCAAGTATCGCCCGCGCCCGACACGTCGAAAACTTCACTGCGCTCAGCAACCGGTATGTGATGCACCGAGCCGCCGCGCTCGAATAAACTCAAGCCCAATTCGCCGCGCGTCACCAACAGCGCATTCGCATTCAGATGTTTCAAAAGTTCAATCCCCGCGTTAATGAGCGAAGTCATATCTTCAATCTGCCGCCCGACAAACGCCGAAAGTTCAACGTCATTCTGCTTGGCGTAAGTCGCGCCGCTAAATTCGCCAATCCTGTTCAGCGAATCCACTATGCAAGGTATACGCTTTTTGCCCGCGTAATTCAAAATAAATCGGCGAATGTCATTGGTAATGGCGTTGTTGCAATAATCGCTAAGAACAATTCCTTCGACATTTGGCAAAATCTTATCCAATTTCGCAATGAGCGCCGCCTCCATTTTCTTTGACAGAGGGTCGCGATATTCGCGGTCAATCCGAACAATTTGGTGGCTGACAGTGGTTCGCCCGCCCGCAACTACGCGCGTTTTCGCAATGGTCGGGCGCGTCTTGTCCGTAACAAAACCTTCGATATGAACATTGCCGCCGCCTTTCAAAACAGCCTTCAATTCTTCGCCGTAAAAATCGTCGCCAACCACGCCCACAGCATAAACTTCAGCGCCCAACGCCGCCAAATTCGCAACGACATTTGCCGCGCCGCCCGCCACAACATTTCTGCCGGTTTCTTCCAAAACCAATACCGGCGCTTCCCGCGAAATTCGCGAAATATTGCCGTGAAGATAAATATCGGCAATCATATCGCCGACAACCAAAATTTTTTTGCCTTGAAATTTGCTCGTGGTAGTATCTAACTTTTGCAAAATCTCACCGCCTTAAGGGTACAAAGGCACAACGTCAAGCGCCGTCGCCTCTTCAAAGCCCGCCGCTATATTGAAATTCTGCACAGCTTGCCCCGCCGCGCCTTTAACAAGATTATCAATCGCCGAAAGCACAATCACGCGCTGCGTCCGCTCGTCAATGTGCCAGGCGATGTCACAGTAATTCGAGCCGCGAACGTACTTTGTTTCCGGATAACCGCCCGCACCCAACAGCCGAATAAATTTTTCGTTGCCATACATTTTTTGAAAAGCCGCCTCAATCGTACCGGCAACGCGCATATCTTTAATTTTCGCGTAACACGTGGACAAAATCCCGCGCGACATTGGTACAAGGTGCGGCGTGAAATTGATAATCACCGGCTCATTGCTCAAATCGCTAAGTACCTGCTCAATTTCGGGCGTGTGGCGATGTTTGGCAACGTTGTAGGCTTTGAAATTATCGTAGAGTTCGGGAAAATGATTGCCCTGCTTAAGACTCCTGCCCGCGCCGCTAACGCCGCTTTTCGCGTCGACAATAATTGAGTCGGATTCGATTAAGTGATGGCGGACGAGCGGAGCGAGCGCCAAAATTGACGCCGTGGTGAAACAGCCCGCGTTGCCGATAATTTTTGCCGTGCGAATATCTTCGCGGTAAATTTCCGCTAAACCGTAGACGCGCGGCGCGTTTTTGTGCGTGTGCTGAACGCTGTACCATTCTTCGTAAATATTTGTATCGTCGAAACGATAATCAGCGCCCAAATCGATTATTCGCGTAGAAAGTTTCTCAAGTTTTTTGCCAACAGCCATTGCGTGCCCGTGCGGCAGCGCTATGAATACAAAATCGCTGTCCGCGCCGATTTGCTCAATCTCGGATAAACTTTCCAATTTCATATCGTAAATATCGCGCAGGTGCGGATAAATTTCAGAAATATTTTTGCCGGTGTGGCTCTCCGAAGTTATATGAACAACGTCAGCCTGCGGGTGTCTGTGTAAAATTGACAAAAGTTCTGCGCCCGCGTAGCCCGTCGCCCCAATTATGCTTACTTTCAACAAATTCTTAGCCTCCAAAAATAAAATTCGTTGCGTTATCATATCAAAAATTTTCAACAGTATCAAGCAAATTAAAAAGCCCGCCGCCAATCCTGCGCGACGAGCTCAAATTAAAATTTCACGCCAAAAAGCTTTGGATCGTACTCAATACCAATCTGAAGAAAGAAAGATTTCTGTTCGACGTCCGCCGTAGTAACAATGTCCGTCGAGGCAATTTCCTTGCCGTCAATCATAACGCGCACCTTGCCAATACTTTCGCCGTTAGTTATCGGCGCAGTCAACACTTCGGGCATATCATAATTAATCGTATAGGCGTCGTCATTTTTGAAAACCGGAACAATAATTTCGCCGGCGGTTTTAACGCGCATAGATTTTTTACGACCGGAAATAATCGGTAGCGTCTTGATAACTTTGTCCGGCTCAACAATCGTTTCAGTGCTGATATTTTCAAAGCCGTAGTCAAGCAGGATAATTGAATCGTTCCACATATATTGCCCGTCCAAAACAACCGAAATCAGCTGAATGCCATTGCGCCGCGCCGCGCAAACCACGCAACGCCCCGCGCTCTCGGTGTAGCCGGTTTTAATTCCGTTACAGCCGTTGTACATCCACAGCAATTTATTTTCCGTGCGAATAAGTTTGCTCTCGTCGTCGTGAATCCAGTAAAATGAAACTTCCTGCTGCGTGACGATTTGCTCAAAGCCCGGCAATTTCAAACCGTATGACGCCAATATCGCCAAATCTCGCGCAGTTGTATAGTGATTGGCGTCGGGTAAACCGTGCGGATTTGTGAAATTGGTATTCGTGGCGCCAATTTCGCGGGCGCGGTTAGTCATATGTTCGGCGAATTTCGCAACGCTGCCGTCAAGGTGTTCAGCAATGGCAACGGACGCGTCATTTGCCGAAGCCATAATCATTCCGTACAGCAAATCATTCAGCGGAATTTTTTCATTGGGGTCAAGCCAAAGAGTTGAGCCTTCAGTACCGGACGCATTTTCGCTGACGGTTACGATTTCGTCAAGCCCGCCGTGTTCCAGCGCCATAATCAGCGTCATCATTTTGGTTGTACTTGCGGGGTACATTGCCAAATCCGGATTTCTCGAATAAATGACGTGCCCCGTGGACGCCTCAATTACTATCGCTGAAGTTGCAGTTACATTTGGCAAAATGTCGTTCGGGTCGACGTAGCGCGTATTCGGCATCGGTTCAACAGTGTAGCCTGGATTCAGCCCCGAATTTTCCGAAGTCCACGTTACATTTTCACGCGGCGCGGCTTCTGCGCGAATCCCCATTAAAAACAGCATTAAAACGGTTAACACAAAAAATTTTCCGGCTCTCAATATTTTTCGCTCCTCATCATTTTTTAACCGGGCGAACGGCTTTAAGTTTCAAATCGTTGGTAGTATCAGCCTCAACGGCGGCTTCTTCGGCGTAAAATTGCGCGTACTGCATTTTGGGCTTAGCGGCGGTTTTATTCGCAGGAAGATTTTGCCCGCTGTCGACAATGACAACTTCGGGCGCTTTGGTCGGCGAATATTTATCCAGCGTCGGCGCTTCATGGAAATTTGAAACCACGGCAGGCTCAGGCTTTTTAGGCGGCGGCGCAGTTTTCTTGATATCGGCAACCGGCGGCGCGGAACTTGCCACGCTTGCATTTTCAATGTTGACGCGAACTTTATTCACATAATCCACCACGAATTTTTGAAGCCCGCCATTTGCAACGGCGCTCAGCTGATTCATAACCTTTTCGTGATTCTCGGTTAACTGCGTCACCATTTGCTGAAGACTCGCCGCGAATACGTCATTTGCCACGCGGAAATTTTCTTTAGCCTTGCGAAGATTATTCATTTCAATGTAAATTCGCTTGTTTTCGGCGCGCAATTCGTCAAGTTCCTTTTGAAGAGATTCATTTTGTTTGCGTAAATCCTCAAGTTCCATTTGCAGCACCTTGGTTTCGGCGCGGGCGGCGTCAAGTTCCTGTTTTTGATTTTCGCCGAACTCTCGCGCAGCCGTCAAAAATTTTTCCAAATCGCCAAGCTGATCCATCGGTAAATCGTCCTTTCAGTTTAAACCGGTTTCAAGATTCGCCATTTTCTCCAAAATTTTATTATCGTCGAGCTCCGAAATTGTATCCGAGCCGTCGGATTTCGCCGTGAAGCCGCACATTTCGCCGTAAGCGCAATATTTGCACGCGTCGGTTTTTTTGCTCTTAAAAGGTTTGGCGCTGATATTCCCCTGCAAAATGTGGTTGCCCGTCATTTTCAGCACTTCCTCAACAAATTTCATCATCGTGTCGAATTGCTGTTTGCTCTTGACGTAACTTGCGGTGTTGCCCTTAATTCCGCCGTCTTTGTTCAAGCTGACTTTCAAAAAATCTTGCCCGTCCGTGCCGTCAATCGATTTGATAACGCCCGCGTCGTCGAGCGTCCAGCCCGATAATTTCAGCGCCTTGTCGATTTCCGCCGAAGCCTCCGCCGCATTTGCAACAGTCTTAACCGGATATTTCAAAAAATAGTACAGCATACCGGCGGGCGCGCGCGCCTTGGTAACTTCCAGCGCGTTCACCGCCATTAAATAAGTCAGCAACTGAATATTCACGCCGAAAAAAATTTCCGTCAAATTCAGATACGCGCTGCCGGTTTTGTAGTCGATTATCAGAAAATATTTGCCGCCTTCGGAAAAGTCGACGCGGTCAATCTTGCCGGTAACTTCCATTTTAACGCCGGAAATATTATAAATCAACGCCCCGCGCTCCGCAAAAGTTTCTTCAAAAAAATTCGGATGAAATTTGCTCACCTTGTCGAACTCAATCAGATTTTTCAGCGCAATCACGGCAACTTTTTTAATTCGGTCGCGCTGATGTTGATAGGCATTTGTGCTAAGCAAGATTTTATTGTTAAGATTGGGCGCGGTGTTGTCAAGAATTTCAGTGACGATTTTATCAAGTTCGGCGTCGTCAACGGTTGCCCAGCGGCGATTTTCGGCTTTGAGGCGCTCTCCGAATTGACACATAACGCTGTGCAAAATATTTCCGATATCCGGCGGCAAAACTTTATATTCGCGGCGCTCGGCAAGTTTCAAGCCGTACTGCGCGAAATATTGAAAAGGACATTTATTGAAACTCTCAACGTTGGTGACAGAGCCGCGCAAAATCTTATTGGGCGCGTAAAGTTTCTCGGCAGATTTTTTCGACAGCGTCCTTTCGCCAAAAATAAAGTCGATATTTTCGCCGAGATTGTCAAGAATATCAAGCGGCACGGTGTCAATTTCCGGCGCAAACATAATTTTGAAACGCTCGATAAAAGCCGCCGCGCGCATTGCGTTACCTTCGGAATCCGCCAGCGAATACGAAATGTGCAGATAATTTTTCGCCGCCGTCAAGCCGCGGTAAATCAAAAATTTTTCTGCCAACATTGAATCAGCGCCGCCTTTGGCAATTTCGATACCGGCTTCATTCAAATGCAACCTGTCAGCGTCCGACAGCAAATTTTTTTCGCGCGCCTGTTCGGGAAAATTCGAATCGTTGAAACCGAGAATGTAAATCGCCCGCGAATTTTGCAGCGCATTCTGATTAAACGCGGAAATGGTAACTTCGTCAAGCCCGGGCGGAATTAATGACATTTCGAGCGCGTCAAGCCCCTCATTGATAATCAGCTCAAATTCGCGCGTGTCAATCGGATCTTCGTTGAGAGATTCAACAACCTGCTCGAACAGAATAATCACGTCGTCCCAGATTTTTAAATGTTCCTTAGCGAGCGCCAAATTGCCGCGGGTTTCTTCCAGCTCCGCCCAGGCAGACAATTTGTCGTGAACATTCAAGCCGTCGATTAATTCAAAAAGCGCCGTGGTTAAATGGCGGACGGTATTTTTCTTTTTGACGGACTGCGCGAAATTTTTAAGCGGCTCGATAACTGCGCGACGGATTTTGTCAACGGTATCGCGGCGGTCGGCTTCGGATTCGGAAATTTTATCGTCGTCAAGGCTGTGGCGAAACCATTGCCAATTATCTTCGCGCGTCCAATTTTTTTCGCCGCGCACGCCAAATTCCAAAACGTAATTTTCGAGCAAATCAATATCAGTTTGGGCGATTTCGAAAAAGCCCGTGCGTAAACAGCGAAAAACCGCGTCAGCCCGCCAGCCGCGCAAAATTTCCAGCGCCGAACGAATAAATTCAGCCAGCGGGTGATGCACCGCCGCGCGCTTGTTGTCAATGAAAAACGGTATGCCGTGAATTTCGAACAGCGGCTTAATCAACGCGCCGTAAGTTTCGTCCCGCGCCATAATCCCAATTTCGCGAAACCGATAACCGCGCCTGTGCAATTTCAAAATGTCCTGCGCGAGAGCCTCGACTTCCACGCGCTTATTCACTGCTTCGATAATCTTCAAGCCGCCGGTATCGCCGCTAAACTTTTTCGGCACGCGCGCAAAAAAATTCTGCTCAATGAATTTCAGCGCGTCGACTTCAAACCTTTTCATGGTATCGCAACGGATAATTTTAAAATCAGTCATTTCTTCCAAAATCTTGAAAGTTTTGTAAGCGCGGTTAAAAATTCCAACGTCACGTACATTTTCGCGGCTGTGAAGGTCAATTTCCATCGGCAGCGTGATATAAACGTTGCGGGCGTATTTGAAAATTTCGCGCAGGATTTTTCGCTGTTGCGGGTCAAAAAATATAAAGCCATCGATAAAAATTTCAGCGCGTTTGACTGCCGCCGAATCCTTAATCAACTCCGCCGCGCGTTCAAGCAGGTCGCTCTCGTCGTTTTGTTTATCGGCAATGGCGGCTCTGAAGTCGTCGTACAGCAGCGCCAAATCGTGAATTTTATTTTTGAGTTCGTCGTCTTCAATTTCGGCTTCGCGCAGATTTTCAGCGTCGATTGAATAAGCGCGGAAATTTTTCAGCTCCTGCGCGAGAGTTTCGACAAAGCCGCGCTGTTTCGCCGCCCGCTCGTAGTACAATAAATCTTTGGCGCGATTAATCAAAATTTTTCTGAGCAAGAGCCGTCGTCCGGTTTCGGAAATGCGGGGTACAGCAGAATCGGCGACTTCAGCCAAAATCTGACGCGCGAATCTTTGAAAACTGCACATCAGCGTATTCACCGCGCCGCCCGTCATTGCCGCCAATTCCAATTCTGCGCGATAGGTTTGATACGCCGGCAATATGTAAAAAATTTCCGTGGACAGCGGCGATTTGGTTAAAATTTTTTTCATACGCTCAAGGCAGGCGAAAGTTTTTCCCGTGCCCGCGCGCCCGATTATCAATGTCACTGACAAAATTATCACCGCCTCAAGTACGTTTGAACATTTTTGCAAGGTCGCCGGAACTGAATTTAATGATTGTCGGTCTGCCGTGCGGGCAAGTGTACGGATTGGGCGTATTTGATAAATCGTCAAGCAAAATCTGCATTTGACGAATATTAAGTTCCTGCCCCGCCTTAATCGCCGCCCGACAAGCCGTAACCGCCAACACCGCCTGCCGAATTTTTTTCGCAATGTCCGCTGAATCAATTTCGACTTCCAAATTTGAAATAATTTCGCGCAGCATATCTTCAGGGTCGGTTTCGGCGGCGTCAACCGGAACTTCAGTTAGCCGAAATTCATTTTCGCCGCTAAGTTCCATCGTCAAGCCCAGTTTGTGAAAAAGTTCAAGATTATCTTCAATCAGCCGCGATTCGCGCGCGTCGAATTTCAAAATCCGGTGAATCAACAAACCCTGCGCGGGAATTTCCTCGGCGTAACTGCAAAGCCTGTCAAACAAAATCCGTTCGTGCGCGGCGTGCTGATCGATTATGTACAAATCTTTTCCGCCCTGCGCGACTATGTAACAAAAATCAATCTGCCCAATCGGCTGAAGTTTTTCCGGCGCAGAAATTTTTTCTTCGGGAACGGTTTCAACTTTTTCAGCAGTTTCAACGGGCGGCGGCTCTTCGACGAAAAAAATATCTTCGTCAACGGGCTTGACTTCGGCGCGCGCCTGTTCAACGCTGAAATTTTTCTTATCGGACGGCTTACCAAAATAATCTTCGAGATTGAGCGGCTCATAATGCGGAACTTCGGGCGGCGCGGCAATTTCCGTTAAATCGTGTGTGGCGTTGTCCTTTTTCTCGGAAATGGCTTCGCGGACGGCGCTGTGAACTGCTTTGAAAATTTTGCCTTCGTCCTCGAATTTAATTTCGGTTTTCTGCGGGTGAACATTCACGTCGATGGAACTTTGCGGAACTTCGATTTTCAGCACGGCGAAAGGATAACCGCTTTTCGGAATGAGCGCCTTGTAAGATTCTTCAAGCGCCTTTGAAATGGTGCGGTTATTGACGACGCGCCCGTTGATTATGAAAGTCTGCCAGCTGCGATAACTTTTCAAAAAATTGGGCTTGCCGATATAGCCGCTCAAATTAAAATCTTCGACAACAAGCCGCACGCTTAGCAGAGAACCAGCTAATTCCGTTCCGTAAATGGCAGTCAGCGCGTCAAGCAAATTTCCATTGCCAGGCGTCGTCAGCACTGCGCGAGAGCCATTTATCAGCTTGAAAGTAATTTCGGGGTGGCTCATTGCCAATTTAACAACGTATTCGTGAATTTTGCCCGCCTCAGTCTGCGTCGACTTCAAAAATTTCAATCGCGCAGGAGTGTTGAAAAATAAATCTTCGACAATAACCGTCGTGCCGATTTTGCAGCCGATTTCGTGATTGTCAACGATTTTTCCGCCTTCGATATAAATTTTTGTGCCGAGTTCAGAATCGGGTTGGCGCGTTTGAATTGTAAATTTGGAAACAGCGGCGATTGTCGGCAAAGCCTCACCGCGAAATCCGAGCGTCGAAATGCTAATTAAATCTTTGGCGCTGGAAAGTTTGCTGGTGGCGTGGCGGCGAATTGCAAGTAAAACGTCGTCGCGGCTCATACCGCTGCCGTTATCGGTTATGCGCATCAAAGTTTTTCCGCCGTTAATAATTTCAATTTCAATGTTGGTCGCTCCGGCGTCAATCGAATTTTCAACCAGTTCTTTCGCGCAGGAAGCGGGGCGTTCAACAACTTCACCGGCGGCGATTTTGTTAACCGTGTTGGTATCCAGCAAACGAACATTGCTCACGAACTTTCCACCTCTAAGAATTTTTTAACCTAAGTATAATGTAATTTTAATCCAATGTCTATAAGCTAATCGTTGACAGTTTTTAGGCAAATTGCTATTATTACGGCAAAGAAGGGGGCTTGCAGAATGGACGTAGCAATAATTATCGGAAGCGACAGCGATTGGAGCGTAATGAAAAAAGCTGTTGCATTTCTGCGCGAATTTGATATTTCGGTTGAAGTAACCGTAGCCTCTGCGCACAGGACGCCCGACCGCGTCATTAATTTTATCAGAAATTGCCACGCTCAGGACGTAAAAATTTTCATAGCGGCGGCGGGTATGGCGGCTCATTTGGCGGGCGTGGTTGCCGCGAATACGACGCGCCCCGTTATCGGCGTGCCAATTAATTCCGAGCCTTTCAAAGGTATGGACGCGCTTTTAAGTACCGTGCAAATGCCGCCTGGTATTCCCGTGGCTACTATGGCTGTTAACGGCGCTAAAAATGCGGCAATTTTCGCCGCGGAAATTCTCGCCCTTCAAAACGATAACCTCAAAAATAAATTGGCTAAATATCGCGCAGAGATGGCTGCAGAAGTCGAACGCAAAGCTGAAACTGTCAAACTTGATTTTTTGAAAGGTGCTGATTAAAATGAAAAAGTTAGCCATAATGGCGGCTCTGGCAATCAGCGTTTTAACTTTTAATCCCGTCGAGGCAAGCACAGTTAGCGTTGATAACCCCGAAGTTTCGGAAATGAGCCACTGGACGCAATTTCGCGATTCACTTTTCGGACGCCGCCACAAAGACCGCGACCGTTACGACGACCGCTATGACAGGCGCGGCAGATACGATGATCGCAGATTTAACGACAGATACGACGACAGACGCGGACACAGACCTCCGCCTCCGCCGCCACGTCACCGCTGGTAATTAAACCTTCAAAGGTTGCTATATTGAAAGGGGATGGCTTTTTTAAATGAACAAAACTAATATGCTGTACGAAGGCAAGGCTAAAATTGTCTACGAAACCGACGAGCCCGATAAGCTGATTGTCTACTTCAAAGACGACGCCACCGCCGGTAATGGCGAAAAGCGCGGCACTATCGAAGGCAAGGGCGTTATCAACAACAAAATGAGCGAGTTTTTCTTCAAGCTCTTAAAAACCAACGGAATTAACAGTCACTTCGTCGAAGCGATTAACGACCGCGAAATGGTTGTTCGCCGCCTCAAAATGATTCCGCTTGAAGTTATCGTTCGCAATGTCGTTGCCGGTAGCCTCGTTAAACGCATGGGTTGGGACGAAGGCACGCCGCTTAAAACTCCGGTACTCGAATACGACTACAAGAATGATAAACTCGGCGACCCGCTTTTGAACCGCTATCACATTATGGCGCTGGATATCGCCCGCGTTTATGAACTTGACGAAATCGAACACATTGCCTTCAGCACCAATCAGATTATGATGAATTTGCTGAAGTCGAAAAATATCACACTGATTGACTTCAAATTGGAGTTTGGGCTTGACGAGAAGGGCAAAGTTGTTTTGGCTGACGAAATTTCGCCGGACAATTGCCGTTTCTGGGATATGACTACCAATGAAAAACTTGACAAAGACCGTTTCCGCTATGATATGGGCGGCGTCGAAGAGGCTTACAAGGAAATTTTAACGCGCGTCACCGCGTAAATAATTTTTGTGTAAGGTGATTTCTATGT
>CAJOMO010000023.1:0-4955 GCA_905235685.1 uncultured Selenomonadaceae bacterium | reverse complement strand
GTTTTGAGTGCGGCGGTGGTTTTCAACTTCGCGCCGAATAACGCTGAAGCTTACGAGCATTTTGTTGGAAATTCAAACGCCACCGGTTGGGACTGCTACGTTATTACTGAATCGATTGAGCGTATCGATGGCATTACCTACGTAACTTTGAAAATGTATGACGGCTACGGATCGCCGCATTATCTCGGCTACAGATTTTGGTACGATTCTAACCGCGACGTTATGCGCTTTGCAAATGATGAAGGTTACAGCGGCATTGCCAATCGCTATGAAACGCCAATTGAATGGGAAATGATTCAAGTTACCAGACAATATTAACACGAAATTATTCAGATTGAAGGGGGCAAACTTAGCAAAGTCACTGCTCCCGTTTTTTATTTTGAGTAAAAAAAATTCCGGCGTTGACATTGAAAAATAATTTACCATTTTTTAATTGAAGGATTAAAATAAAGCAAATCTTTTTGAGGAGAATTTTATGGAACGAATGACTTACAAAAATTCCGGCGTTGACATTGACGCGGGCAATGAATCTGTGCGGCTGATTAAGGACGCCGTACGTTCGACCTATCGCGCAGAAGTTGTTGGCGATTTAGGCGGATTTGGCGGGCTTTTCAAGCTGAAAAATTATGACGAGCCGATTTTGGTTTCCGGCACTGACGGCGTTGGTACGAAATTGAAAATCGCGTTTATGTTGGACAAGCACGATACGATTGGGCAGGACGCCGTTGCAATGTGCGTCAATGATATTTTAGTGCAGGGCGCTGAGCCGCTATTTTTTTTGGATTATTTAGCGGTCGGGAAATTGAATCCTGCGCGAGTGGCGGAGATTGTCGGCGGAGTTGCGCGCGCGTGCAAAGAATGTAATTGCGCGCTTGTGGGCGGCGAAACTGCCGAAATGAGCGGCTTTTACGCAAATGGCGAATATGACATTGCAGGATTTAGCGTAGGTGTTGTAGAAAAAAACCGGCTGATAACTCCTGCGCGAGTGAAAGTTGGCGACGTGCTGATTGGCTTGAAGTCCAGCGGCTTGCATTCAAATGGTTTCAGCCTTGTTCGAAAAATCGTGTTTGAGCATAAAAAATTCGGCGTCAATGATAAAATTGCTGAGCTTGACAAAACGATTGGCGAGGAACTTTTGACGCCGACGCGGCTTTATCCGGCGGTATGTCTGCCGATTATTCAAAAACTCGGTGATAAACTTCACGGTATGGTTCACATAACCGGCGGCGGATTTTATGATAATATTCCGCGGGCGTTGCCGGAAAATTGCGGCGTCGAGATTGATATTAATTGGGAAATTCCGGCGATTTTTCAACTCCTGCGCGAATGGGGCAATGTCGATTGGCGCGAAATGTTCAGGACTTTTAACTGCGGCATTGGAATGATTTTGATTGTCGACGAAACGGCGCTTGACGATATCGTTGCTCATTTGAATGAGAATTTCGAGGAATTTTACAAAATCGGGCGCGTGGTTGAAGGCGGCGGCGTGAAACTTTCGGGCGGTGTTTTCAATGGTTAAATTGGCGGTATTATGTTCGGGGCGCGGCTCGGATTTGCAATCGATAATCGACGCGATAAAAGCGGGCGAATTGCAGGCGGAAATTTCCATCGTGCTGACGGACAAACCGAATGTACAGGCATTGACGCGCGCGGAATCTGCCGGTATCAAAAACATTTGCGTTGACAGAAAATTATTCGCCACTCGCGCAGAGTTCGAGGCGGAAATTTTGAAAAATCTCGGCGGCGTCGATTTGGTTGTATTGGCGGGCTTTATGCGCATTTTGAGCCCCGAATTTGTGCGGAAATTTACCGGCAGGCTTATGAATATTCATCCGTCGCTGTTGCCGTCATTTCCAGGTGCGCACGCTCACAGGGACGTTTTGGCGTACGGCGTGAAAGTTTCGGGCTGCACGGTTCATTTTGTCGACGAAGGCACGGATTCCGGACCGATAATTTTGCAGGCGGCGGTTGAAGTTTTTGACAATGACACCGAAGAAACTTTATCTGCGCGAGTTTTAGAGCAGGAGCACATAATTTATCCGCGGGCAATACAGCTGTTCGTCGAAGGCAGATTGAAAATCGACGGACGCCGTGTTATTTTAAGTTGTCAGTGAACGGTGGTCAGTGATAAGTGAAAAACCCTGCCCCCTTACCCCTGACACCTGATCACTGATAACTGACCACTGAACAGGAGGCGTGATTATGGAAATTAAAATTGAGCGGGCGCTGATAAGCGTATCAAACAAATTGGGCGTGGTGAATTTCGCGCGGGCTTTGCACAAGGCGGGCGTTGAAATTATCAGCACCGGCGGCACTATGAAGGCAATTCGCGCGGCGGGCATTCCGGTTACCTACGTCAGCGATTTGACCGGTTTTCCGGAAATTATGAACGGGCGCGTCAAAACTCTCAACCCGAAAATTCACGGCGGCATTTTGGCTGTCCGCGATAATCCTTTGCACCTTCGCCAAATGAAGGAAAACGGCATCGTTCCAATCGATATGGTTGTCGTGAATTTGTATCCTTTCAAAATGACGATTTGCAGACCGGACGCCACGCTCGAAGACGCCATTGAAAATATCGACATTGGCGGACCGGCTATGATTCGCGCCGCGGCGAAAAATTTTAAATTCGTTACCGTCGTTACCAATCCGGAAGTTTACGACGACGTTGCAAAGATGGTTGCGGAAAATGGCTCTGTCGACTATGCTACGCGGCGCAAATTCGCGGTTGACGCCTTCGCACACACGGCGGAATATGACGCGCTTATCGCCGAATATCTTGCTAAGGAGGAAATGAAATGAGCGCACCTACGAATGTATTTTTTGCCGCTCAGGGCGCAACTTACGAAATTGAGCGGGCGGGAGGTTTCTTGTGGGCGCCGCAGAAAAATAAGGGCGGCGAGCCTATGTTTTATTGGGAAAATCTGACGCACGTTGAGGCGGGCAATATCATTTTGCATTACGCGCGCGGCAATTTCCGTGCGATTAGCGAAGTTCACGCCCAACTTACCGATAACGGCTGGCAGGGCTGGAGCGAAGAAAATATGCCGAAGGAACTTCCCGATCATCAAGACGTCGCCGGTTGGATTGTCAAATGCGAATACACCGAATTTGTCAAGCCCATGCCTCTCGAAGATTTTACCGACGTCATTTTGAAATTCCGCAGCGACAAACACAGCGGCTTTGACAAAAACGGCAACGTCAATAAGGGCTACCTTTACCACCTTGAAGACGGAATTGCTGACGCGGTTATCAGAAAGGCGCTGGGCAATCAGCCGAATTTGAGTGAACTGGATTATCTTGTTGAATATTTGAATAGGTGACGCCATGAATATTTTATTAATCGGCAGCGGCGGCAGGGAACACGCGCTTGCCTGGAAAATCGCGCAGAGCCCGCTTTTAACCAAAATGTACGCCGCGCCTGGCAATCCTGGTATCGCTGAATTTGCCGAATTGGTTAATCCCGCGGACATCGTGAAATTCGCGCAGGACAAAAATATCGATTTGGTTGTGGTTGGACCGGAAGCGCCGCTCGTCAATGGTTTGGTTGACGCGCTCGAAGTTGCCGGTATCAAAGCTTTTGGCTGTAAAAAAGACGCCGCGCAAATCGAAGGCTCGAAAATTTTTGCTAAACAGCTGATGAAAAAATATGGCATTCCCACGGCGAAATTTGAAGTTTTCGATAATCCTGACGCCGCGAAAAATTATATTCGCAAGGAGGGCGCGCCGATTGTCATTAAAGCTGACGGCTTAGCGGCGGGCAAAGGCGTTATCGTCGCGCAGGATTTAGACGCGGCGCTGAGCGCTGTTGACGAAATGAAAAATTTTGGCGCGGCTGGCAGCAAAATTGTTGTCGAAGAATTTATGGACGGCGAAGAGGCGTCGATTTTGGCGTTCACGGACGGCGAAACTATTATTCCGATGGTTGCCGCGCAGGATCACAAACGCCTAAATGACGGCGACTCTGGCGTAAATACCGGCGGTATGGGTGCTTATGCGCCCGCGCCCGTTGTTACCGAAAAAGTTGCCGCTCTTGCCAACGAAAAAATTTTGAAGCCGATAATTGCCGCGCTCAAAGCCGCGGGGATCATTTACCGCGGCTGTCTTTACGCCGGTTTGATGATTGTTGACGGCGCGCCAAAAGTTGTAGAATTTAATTGCCGATTTGGCGACCCCGAAACGCAGGCTGTTTTGCCGCTTTTAAAAAGTGATTTGCTTGAAATAATGTTGTCCTGCGCGAATGGCGATTTGTCTAAGCAAAAAATTAATTGGAGCGACGGCGCGGCGGTTTGCGTGGTTTTGGCGAGCGGCGGTTATCCTAAGGCTTACAAGAAAAATCTGCCGATTAGCGGGCTTGACGCGGCGAAAAAAGTGATTGCCGATTCGATTGAGAGATATAAAGAAAAATATAGTTAAAAAAATACCCCCTTGGGGGTATTTTTTTATTCTTTTACGGTTTCCACTTCAACTGTGGTTTCTTCTGTGGTCGCTGGCTCAGGAGTGGATTCTGCTTCTGTCTCGCTTTTTTCTTCACTATTATTTTGATTATCTAATGACTCTGTGAACTCAATTTGTTGTTTGACGTCTGAGGCAGTGAGGCCTTCATACTCGTTTTTGTCCGCTTCGAGAATAACAAATCGGCCTTGTACGCTGATACTCTTATAAAGTTGACGAGAGTTTTCTGTAAAATATGCTTGAGCCGCTTTTGCAGTTTCTTCGTCGTTGTACTCATAGTAGATTTTGAGCCCAGTTATGGTGTCTCCGGTATATGTATATACGAGATGTGCTTTAATTGGGGGGTATTCTTCGCTGAGTGTATTGCTTTGGTCTAGGGTTAGGACATATTTCGTACCATCCGAAACGAAGAATGAATCGTCTAGCGTATTGTTTTTGATTGTAAATATGATTGCTGCTACTATAGCAGCGATTATTATAATTGTAACAAAAATGCCGAT
>CAJOMO010000022.1 GCA_905235685.1 uncultured Selenomonadaceae bacterium | reverse complement strand
CAGTGTAGAGGCGACGTGGACACGCCGGTAAGAATAAGGGCATTTGCCAAACTTCTTAAATGGAGACTTCGGTTTCCTAGAAGCCCGCGACTTTAGTCGAGGGTGGTTCACTAATGGGATATTTTTTGCCAATAAATTTATCGCCCCGTCAATGAATTATATTCCGTGAAATAATTTTTCCGCAAATTAAAAACGGACTCTTTCCAAAAGGATTGAGCCCGCTTTTTTGTTTATGCGAATCGGATTAAATATTTTTCTTAGCAACTTCAACAAGTTTAGTGAACGCCGCCGCGTCCGAAACAGCCAATTCAGCCATCATCTTGCGGTCGATTTCAACGCCGGCTTTGGTAAGCCCGCAAATGAGCTTGCTGTAAGAAATACCGTTGAGGCGTGCCGCCGCGTTAATGCGCGTAATCCAGAGGCGGCGAAATTCGCGTTTCTTAACTTTTCTGTCACGGTAGGCGTATTGCCCCGCCTTCATGACGGATTCGTTAGCTTTTTTAAACTGTTTACTTCTCGCGCCGCGATAACCTTTCGCCAGCTTGAGAATTTTTTTATGGCGTCTGTGAGCAGTTACGCCTGTTTTTACTCTTGGCACAGTAAAATCTCCTTTCAGTCGATTTTAGGGGCTAGGGCAAAGAGCCTAGGGATTAGTGTTTAAAAACTAGCCCCTTTTCCCTCTCCACTATTCCCTAATCAAGCGTACGGAAGCATCTTTTTGACGTTGGAACGATCCGAAGCCGAAGCAAGCGTGGCTTTGCGGAGATTTCTCTTGCGCTTACGAGTTTTTTTCTCCAGGATATGGCTTTTATAAGCTTTATTGCGTTTAAATTCGCCACTGCCGGTGACGGTGAAACGTTTAGCCGTCGCTCTGTGGGTCTTTATCTTGGGCATTGGCTACCCCTCCTTTTTTAGTTTTCTTAGCATTCTGCGCCTTAGGAGAGAGAATCATCGTCATATTTTTACCTTCAAGCTTCGCGGCACGTTCAATGGTAACGTTTTCTTCCAACGCCTTAGCCATTTTGTCCAAAATAGCATTGCCCAATTCGGGGTGTGAAAGTTCACGCCCGCGGAACATAACGGTTACCTTGACTTTGTCGCCGTCCTCAATAAAACGCTGGGCATTTTTCAATTTAACGTCGAAATCGTGTTGCTCAATATTCGGTCTAAGTTTGACTTCCTTAACGGTGATGACTTTTTGCTTTTTGCGCGCTTCCTTGTCACGCTTCTGCTGTTCGTAACGATATTTGCCAAAGTCCATAATGCGGCAAACCGGCGGACGAGCCTTCGGCGCAACTTCAACCAAATCTAAATGTTGCTCCTCAGCCAGTCTCAAAGCGTCCTTCGTCGCCATTATCCCAAGTTGCTCGCCGTTTACGTCGGTTACTCTGACTTCACGAATGCGAATTTCCTCATTGATTCTCAAACTATCCCTGCTAATTGTAAATACACCTCCTGCGGCGCTCAAATAAAAATTAAAGGCGGCATTAAAGCCACCCCTACTCTTGCAAAAAATTACAATACGCCATTTGACGCAACCGGTCAACTCATTCAAGGTCGACGGGTGAGAAGCGATGACTCCTGCTTAACGGCTGAAAGTCTATCACATACAAAAATCTATGTCAAGCCTATTTTCATTTCGGCGAATCTGTGATATTATACCCGCGGAATTATTATTTTGCACGTAAAATTTTTTGGGAGGTCTTACGATGTCCAATGGAAAGCCCCAAATCGTTATAGTCGGCGGCGGATTCGGCGGGATTAAGTTGGCTAAACTTTTCGCCAAAGAAAACGTTGAAGTTACGCTCGTTGACAGGCACAATTTTCATTTGTTCCAGCCGCTTTTGTACCAGGTTTCGACTTCCGTACTTTCCACCGACGAAATTGCCTATCCGATTCGTTCATTTTTCCGCGATAATAATAATGTCAAATTATTTATGGCGAAGGCGCAGGGCGTCGACCAGGAGCGCGACGTTTTGTTGACAAATCACGGCGAAATTCACTACGATTATCTGATTTTGGCCGCCGGTGCTACCACGAATTTTTTTGGTATGAAGGAAGTTGAGGAACATTCATTTGGTATGAAAACTTTGCAAGAGGCGCTGCATATCAGAAATCACGTCCTGCACGAATTTGAGCGCGCCTGTAAGCCGTACCGCACGCCCGAAGATCGCAAAAAGCGTATGACTTTCGTTGTGGTTGGCGGCGGACCTACCGGCGTTGAGGAAGCCGGCGCGCTTACTGAGCTTATCGAGATTCAGAAAAAGGAAATCCACGAACTTGATTGGAACGACGTTAAAGTTTATCTGATTGAGGCGACGGGGCGCGTTTTGCCGATGATGACTGAAGATTTGCAGGAAGAAACCGTTCGAGTTTTGCGCAAAAAAGGCGTTGAAGTTATGCTGAATACGCAGGTTGTAGGTTACGACGGCGATGTTTTGAAATTGAAGAGCGGCGCGGAAATTCCCACAACCACGGTAATTTGGGCGGCGGGCGTTCGCGCAGTTGATTTTATCAAAAATTGCGGCGGCGAATGTGCGCGTGACGGACGAATCTGGATTGAAGAAGATTTAATGGTGCGCGGCGCTGTTCATAAAAATGTTTTCGCTATCGGCGATTGTTCGGCGTTTATGCACGGCGATATGAAGCGCCCATTGCCGACGGTTGCGCCGGTTGCCATGCAGGAAGCGGTTATCGCTCACAAAAATATTATGAAGCTGATTAAGGGCGATACCAACCTTGAGAAATTTGTTTACAAAGATTTGGGCGCAATGGCGACGATTGGGCGCGGTCAAGCCGTTGTCAACAAGCCGCATATGACTGGATTTTTCGCGTGGTGCGCGTGGATGTTTGTGCATTTGTTAAGGTTGTCCGGCGCGTTTACGAATTTCACGGTTGCGCTCAAATGGTCCTGGAATTTGCTTACCGGCGTCAGACTCGGGCGCATTATCACGAATATTAAACTTGATTGAATTGGAGATGTTTTGAATGGCAGTGGAAGATTCGATTTTGAACATGGCAAACGCCGCGCTCAAACAAAATCCTCAACTCGCAACGCAGCTTGCGACTTCTTTAATGAGCAACAGCAATTCGGAAGTCTTGAAAAAATTGGCGGTGAATCCGATATTCAAAGCCGCCGCTACGCAGCTTGTGACAACTGAAGCTTTTCAAAAATTTTTAATGCAAGTGGCAACGTCCGAAATTGGCAAAACAATCATGGTTAACGGCGCAAAATTCGTTGTTACTCAGCAAATGCAAAACGGACTCGGCGGCGCGCTTTTAAATTTGATACCAGGCTTAGGCGGCGGAACTTCAACCGCAAATGCAAATGCAAATTCGAACGCAAATGCAAACGTCGGCGCGCAAGTGGCAATTTCTTTGCTCAATCAATTTCTTGGTGCGAAGAAATAGGAGTTAGGAGCTAGGGTTTAGGGGTTAGTTTTCCACTATTCGCTAGCTCCTTTTTTCTATATCCTAGCTAAGACGCGCCTGTTGATTGGCGAGCGCCTCTTGCCAAATGATTTTTAGCGGAACATTTTTTTCAGCGGCAAGGCGTTTGCAGTCTTCATATTCCGGCGTAATGGAAACGATTTTGCCGTCGTACGCGCTGACTTTGCATTGAACTTCGCCGTAAATGGTTTCAACCTTTGCCATTTTGCGCGTAGCCTCGATTCGCCGCTCAATATTTATCACGCGTAAGCCGAGCGTTGTCGTTTCTTCAAAAATAATTTTCGCGCAGTCCGCCTGATGCTCGCTGTCAACCAAAACGCTGAGCATTTGAGCCGGACGATTTTTTTTCATGTTAATATTCGTCGTCCAAACGTCCAGCGCGCCCGCCGCAAAAAGTTTTTCGTACAGCCAGCCGTAAATCTGCGGATTCATATCGTCAATATTCGTCTCCAATTTGACAAGCCGCCGCTCAATATTCGCGCTGCATTCGCCAAAATAAATCCTAAGCACATTCGGTATCGGCAAATCCAAAGTTCCCGCGCCGTATCCAATTTTTTCTGAAGTAAAATCTTCCGGCAAATCTGCGCGAAATTCCGCAAGAGATTTGATAATCGCCGCGCCCGTCGGAGTTGTCAATTCCTTTTCCGCGCCGTAACTGTAAGTTTTAAACCCCTGCAAAAGTTCAGCCGTCGCCGGTGCAGGCACAGCCATTAAGCCGTGAGCGCATTTCACGTAGCCGCTGCCAACATTAACCTTGCCGACAAAAATTTTCGCCACGTCAAGATAGTCAAGGCAAATCGCGCAGCCGACAATGTCGACAATCGAATCAACCGCGCCGACTTCGTGAAAATGAACTTCGTCCGCCGCCCGCTGATGAACTTTGCCCTCCGCCTGTGCAATGACTTCAAAAATTTTCAGCGCAGTATTTTTCACCGCCGCCGAAATTTCCGCCGCATTTATTATTTCGCGAATATCGGCAAAAGTCCGGTGTTCGTGCGAATGAATTTGCCGCGGCAGCCGCCGAATATTCGTGCCCTCCTGCTGAATTTTTTCCGGCTCAAATTCGCGCAGGAGTTTAACGTCAACATACGCCGCGCCGATACCATTTTTGCTGACGTCCGAAATTCGCAAATCGTATTCGTGCGGCAATTTCAGCTTTTCCAGTTCTTGACGCAAATATTTTTCCGGCACGCCCAATTGAATGCACGCACCCAAAAACATATTCCCGCTAATCCCCGACGCACAATCCAAGTACAACGCTTTCAAAAAAATCACCTCAAAATCGTTTGCAAAACTCTATCATAAATCGCCCGCCGCGTCAAAAATTTTTGGACAATTTATCGGCTTGATAATATAATAAGGCAGAATTTTTTTAAGGGGAGCAATTCCATTGGACACGAAAGAAGGTTTGACGCGATACTTAACGCCGCTCAACGTTTGGGCGCTGTCATTTTGCTGCTGCGTGGGCTGGGGCTCGTTCATTATGCCGGCGACAACTTTTTTGCCGTTTGCCGGACCTTTGGGCTCAACAATCGCCATTGCGCTCGGCGCGGCGGTTATGATTGTCATTGCGGCGAATTACCATTACATGATTAATCGCTATCCGGATTCGGGCGGCGTTTTCACTTACACGAAAAAAATTCTCGGCTACGATCACGCGCTGCTTTGCGCCTGGGCGATGTGGCTTACTTACATTTCAATTATTTGGGCGAATGCCACGGCGCTTGTTTTGGTCGGACGAAATTTAATCGGCGACGCTTTGCAATTCGGTTTCCATTACGTTTTGTTCGGCTACGATATTTATTTTGGCGAAGTGGCGCTGACTTTGTGCGGCTTGATTATTTTTGGCGTGCTGGATATTTACCGGAAAAAATTTGCCATTCGCTTGACAACGATTTTGACGATATTTTTTTTAGCGTGCGGCGTGATTTTTGCGATTGGCGGGATTTTGAACAGCAACGGTTTGGAAAATTTTACGCCGGCTTTTTCGCTGACAAATCCGATAGCCTATGGAATTTTCAGCATAGTTGCGTTGTCACCGTGGGCGTTCGTGGGCTTTGAATCAGTGTCAAATCTGGTTGACGAATTTAATTTTTCGCCGAAAAAATCTTTCAAGTTAATGACGTGGGGAATAATCGCGGCGGCGATTTTTTATATTGCAATGACGATTTTGGCGGCGTCGGTTGTTCCGGCTCAATTCGCGCATTGGGGAGACTACACCAGAAATTTGCACAAACTCAGCGGAATAATCGCAGTTCCAACTTTTAACGCAGTCAATGAAATTTTCGGCTCGACGGGATTATTTTTTATGGGGCTGACGATACTTGCCGCCATTTCCACAACATTGCTGGGGCTGTATTTGGGAACAAGCCGGTTGATTTACGCGACGGCGGAAGATAATATTTTGTCGAAGTGGTTTTCGCGGCTGAATGAGCGCGGCGTGCCTGGAAATGCGATTTTGTTTCTGATAGTAATTTCGCTGTCAGTGCCGTTTGTCGGGCGGACGATGATTAGCTGGGTTGTCGACGCCACGACGGTTGGCGCAACGATTGTTTACGGCTACACTTCGGCGTGCGCGTATATCACTGCGCGAGCGGCGGGCAACAGGAAATTTGAATTTACCGGCGTTATCGGAGTAATTTTTTCAACGGTATTTGCGATGTTTTTGCTGTTTCCCAATTTCTGGGCGGCGGACATTTTGGCAACGGAATCGTACTTCGTGCTGGTGGCGTGGAGCGTCTGCGGCTTTGTATTTTTCCAAAAAGTTTTTGACCGCGACGTTGAACAGCGTTTCGGCAAATCGGTTGTGGTTTGGATTGTAATGCTGTTTTTTATATTTTTCGGCTCGCTTATGTGGGTGCGGCAGGAAAACGACAACAATATGAAAATCGTTGTTAAAAATATGGGCGAATTTTACCAGAGCGAATTGGAAAGTTACGGCGTCAAAAATCATTCAATGCGCCAACTTCAAGACGAACATTATTTGAAGAGCCAAATGAACACAATCCGCGATTCGCTTTTCAAAAACAGCGTCATTCAAATGGGCTTTATCCTGCTGAGCCTGTTTATTATGTTCAATATTTATTCGGCGATACTGCGGCGCGGGCGTCAGGCTGAATTGGAAAAAATTAAAGCCGAGGAAAACAGCCGCGCGAAAACAAATTTTCTGTCGAATATGAGCCATGACATTCGCACGCCGATGAACGCGATTATTGGCTACACGAATCTTGCACGGCGGCACGGCGTAAGTCAAGCCGAAATTCAAGATTTTTTGTTGAAAATAGAAAACTCCAGCAAGCACTTACTCGCGCTTATAAATGACGTTCTCGAAATGAGCAGGATTGAATCCGGCAAAATGGAACTGGACGCCGCCCCCGCCAATATCACCAAAGTTCTTGACGAACTGCGCGATATGTTTGCAAATCAAATGCAGAGCAAGAAAATTAAATTCGTCGTCGACAGTTCCGGCGTCAAAAATCCGTACGTTTCCTGCGATAAACACCGGCTGAATCGAGTGCTTTTAAATCTTACCAGCAACGCTTACAAATTCACGCCCGAAGGCGGCACGATTTCAATCACGCTCGCTGAAAAAAATTGCGTCGACAACCGCGGCTTTTATGAGTTGCGCGTTAAAGACAGCGGAATTGGCATGAGCGCCGAATTTGCTAAGACTGTTTTTGAGCCATTTACCCGCGAAAAAACTTCGACTGTCAGCGGCATTCAAGGCACGGGCTTAGGTATGGCGATAACCAAAAGTATTGTCGATTTAATGCACGGCACAATCGAAGTTGTCACCGCGCCTGGCAAGGGCACAGAATTTATTTTGAATATCGAATTGCCGCTTGTGGACAAATCCGAAGTTCCGGAAGAAATTCCCGCCGTCGCGCAGGTCAAAGATATGGACTTCACCCACAAAAAACTTTTGCTCGTTGAGGATATCGAAGTCAACCGCGAAATTGCGCTGATGATTTTGGAAGAAGTCGGCTTTGAAGTCGATTACGCCGTCAATGGCAAAGAGGCTGTCGAAAAAATTTCTGCGTCGAAGCCTGGCGATTTTGACGCGGTTTTAATGGATATTCAAATGCCGATTATGAACGGCTACGAGGCGGCACAAGCTATCCGCAAATTGGAAAATAAAAAACTCGCCGAAATTCCGATAATCGCAATGACGGCGAACGCTTTTTCTGAAGATATCGAGCGCGCGAAGGCGGCGGGTATGAATGATCACGTTGCAAAGCCGCTGGACGTTCCCAAAATGATGGAAACTTTGCAGCGCGTGCTTAGCGAAAGGGGCTAATGTTTTGCTGAAAAAATTTTTGCTGACGGGAATAATTTTATTGGGCGCGTTGAATTTAGCCGCCGCGTCCGTGATTGTCGACAAGCCTATCAAGTGGACTGAAAATCGCGAAAGACTTATCCGCGAATACGCCGAGGAACATTACGGTTTTTCCGCAACAAAAATAATTCCTCGCGCAGTCGTGGTTCATTGGACGGCGGTTGGAACTTTCAAATCGACGTATGATTATTTTTACGAGGAAGAATTTACCGGCGGGATTGACGCGGGCACGCTGAATGTTGCGGCGCATTTCGTAGTGGACAGGGACGGCACGATTTACCGCTTGACGCCCGAAACCGCGCTGAATCGGCACGCTATCGGTTACAATTGGTGCGCGATTGGTATTGAAAATGTCGGCGGCGTTGACGGCAGGGAAGATTTGACAGCCGCGCAGCTTAACGCGAATGTTTATCTGATTAAATATCTGCGCAAAAAATATCCGACGATTGAATATGTTTTCGGGCATTATCAGCAAAACGAGGCGCGGCAGAGCGGCTTGTACATTGAAAATGTTCCGGATTATTACGCTGAAAAGATTGACCCTGGCGAAAAATTTATGCGGCTCCTGCGCGAAAGACTTTCAAGGTACGGATTAAAATTTTTCTAAAGTTAAAGTCACGGGGCAATGGTCGCTGCCGAAAATTTGTGATTCAATCGTGGCGGCGGAAATTTTGTCGGCAATTCTGTTCGACACCAAAAAATAATCGATGCGCCAACCGGTATTATTTTCGCGGGCGTTGCGGAAATTCGACCACCAACTATAAGCGCCGGTTTTATCGGGGTACAAAAATCTGAACGTGTCAGTGAAACCCGCGTTTAAAAGTTCGGCAAATTTTTCGCGCTCGCTGTCGGTAAAGCCCGCGTTTCGGTGATTCGCCGCCGGATTTTTCAAATCAATTTCGCGGTGAGCCACATTCAAATCGCCGCAAATTATCACGGGCTTAACGTCGTCCAACCTGGCAATGTATTCGCGAAAAGAATTTTCCCAATCCATACGATAATCAAGCCGCTCAAGATTCCTGCGCGAATTTGGCGTATAAACATTTACAAAATAAAAATCTTCGAAACCCAAAGTTATGACGCGCCCCTCGTGGTCGTGAGCGTCATATCCGATACCGTAAGTGGCGGAGCGCGGCTGAATGCGCGTGAAAATCGCCGTGCCGCTGTAGCCTTTCTTTTCGGCGCTGTTCCAATATTGCGAATAGCCGTCAATGTCGATAAGCGCCTGACTTTGCAACATTCGCGTTTCCTGCACGGCAAAAATATCTGCGTCCAAATTTTTAAAGCTGTCCATAAAATTTTTTTTGAGACAAGCGCGCAAACCGTTAACATTCCAGGATACCAATTTCATATCGTCGCCCCCAATTACGAAAATTTATTTAAAATTTCACTTCAACACTTGTTAAATGTTAATAAAAAATTTCTCCGTTAAAATTCCGCGAAACAAAATTTATATTGTCATTCCCAATTACGAAAATTTATTTAAAATTTCACTTCAACATTTGTTAAATGTCAATAAAAAATTTCTCCGTTAAAATTCCGCGAAACAAAATTTATATCGTCATTCCCAATTACGAAAAAAGCCCCGTCAAACGCGGGACTTAGAAATTTCAATTTAAGGCGGAGGGGGTGGGATTCGAACCCACGGTAGCTTTTGACTACACTTGATTTCGAGTCAAGCACCTTCAACCGCTCGGACACTCCTCCGTTAAGCTTGTCAATGCTATCACAAACTTAGCCGCGTGTCAACAAAATTTTATCAATGCGCGCGCCGTCCATCGCCTCAACTTTGAAACGAAAGTTATTCCATTCGCGAATTTCGCCGACTTTCGGAATGTAGCCGAACAGCGAAGTCAAAAAGCCGCCCATCGTCTGAAAATGGTCGCGCTCTTCGTCCGGCAAAATTTCAAATTTAAACCGCCGCTTAAATTCGTCAATGTCACAAAGCCCGTCGACCAGCCAAACATTATCGCGTTTCAACTTGAATTGCGGCTCGTTCGATTCTTCAAGCCCGACAATTTCCTGCGCGATATCGGCAAGCGTGATAATCCCAACGACGCCGCCATATTCGTCGTTGACAATGGCAACCGATTCGCCGCTCTCCTTGAATTTTTCGACAAGCCGAAAAGCCTCAACCGTGCGCGGAATGTACACTGGCTTTTTAACCAGCTTAGCCAAATCGACGTTGACGTCAACATTTTTATCGAGCACGGCGTCAAGCAAATCTTTCGCGTAAATCACGCCGCGGCATTCGTCCAAATTGCCGTCGCCCACCGGAAAAACATTCTGCCGACTTTCGCGGATAATTTTCAAATTCTGTTCAAGCCCGTCCGAAATATCCAGCCAAATCATTTTGATTCGCGGCGTCATAAGCGCATTGGCGGTTTGGTCGCTCAAATAAAAAATTTTGTCAACCATAGCCCGCTCGGATTTTTCAAAAGTGCCGTCTTCAGTTCCCTGCTCGATTAAATCTTTAACTTCGTCTTCAGTCACCACGTCGGAAGTTTCGGCGCTGATTCCGAAAATCATCATTGCGCCGTCGGTTATTTTCGAAATTAGCAAAATTGGCGGGCTGATTATTTTTGAGATTAGCTGAAAACTTTTGTAATGCTCCAGCAAAACTTTTTCGGGCATTTGCTGAGCGGTGCGAATCGGCAACAGCGCGCCGAATACCACCATTAAAAATACCACGATTAAAATTGCCGCGGCGATTGAAACGATTTGCGCCTGTTCGAAAAAATTTATCTGCTCAAAAATCAATTTGGCTGAGAATATCGCGCAGACGCCGGATAAAATTCCCGCGGAAATTGCGCCGACTTTCGCCACTGATAAAAAAATTTCCGGCTCTTCAACCATCGACAACGCAACTTTCGCGTCCGAATTTCCGTCCTGCGCGAGTTTTTCGATTTTCCCGTGCCGACTTTCCGACAGCGCGGTTTCTATTAATGAGAAATAGCCGCTTACGAACGCCAAAATTATTATCAGCGCCAGCGGCAAAATTGAGTCTTCCAAAATTCCAACTGTCCCTTCGTAGTTTTTTGATATTTTACGTTGAATTTCCGCTGCAAGCAAGTATTTTTTTCGCTTGACAAAATATTCAACTAGATTTATTATTTAGCCGGTGATAAATCATGCACGAAGATTTTTACATTTTGGGTTGCCTTTATCGTATGACGAAAGAATTGGATTGGGCAACTTCCAGGATAAGCGCGGCTTACGGTTTGACTTTCGGGCAATTCGCGGTACTTGAGGCGCTCAATCGCAAAGGCGCTTTGAATGTCGGCGAAATTAAAGAAACCATTTTGAGCAGCGACGGAACTGTGCCGGTGATTATCGGCAACTTGATTAAAATGGGGCTCGTCACCAAAACCAAAAACGACGAAGATCGCCGTTACAGTATCGTTGAACTTACTGACAAAGGGCGCGAAATTATTCAGCAGGTTAATCCGAAAAATAATCAAATGATTAGCGAGAAATTTTCAGTTTGGACGCCGGAAGAAAAGCAAATTCTGATGATACTGTTGAATAAATACCGGAAATCTCGATAGCAAATTTTTTTCGATTAACATATCTAGTTAGATTATCGGGGGAATATAAAATGTTGCGTAAAATTAAAGCGAAAGTTCAAGGCGAGCGCACGCAGGACGGCGCGGGCGTAAAATTGGTACGGGTTTTGGGCTTTGAAACGGCGCAGGAGTTCGATCCGTTTTTAATGTTGGACGCGTTCGATTCAACCAACCCGAAAGATTATCTTGCAGGATTCCCAATGCACCCGCACCGCGGAATTGAGACGGTAACATTTTTATCGCGGGGCAGAATGGTACATCAAGATCACCTCGGCACAAAGGCGGAAATTGCAGACGGCGAGGCGCAATGGCTGACGGCGGGCTCGGGCGCGTATCATTCGGAAATGCCGCAACTCGCGCAGAGAATGTTAGGCGTGCAACTGTGGATAAATCTTCCGGCGAAAGACAAATTGACTGCCGCGCCTTTCTACCACGGAATTTTGAACAGCGAAATTCAAGAGATACCGCTTGAGCACGGCAAACTTCGGCTGCTTACCGGAAATTACAAAAATTATCGCGGCATTCAGGGAAAATATTTGCCGCTGGATTATTACGATATTCATTTGGAGGCGGGCGGCGAATTTGAATTTGAAGTTCCGCGCGAAAGGTCGACGATGGTTTTTACGCTGGAAGGCGACGCGGTAGTTTCCGAAGAATTTGTTCCTGCGAAAACTGCGGCGAAATTTGGCGACGGCGATTCTGTCAAAATCTGCGCGAAAGATACGCCGATTGAAATTTTGTTTATGAGTTCGCTTGCTTTGAATGAGCCGGTTGCCTGGCTCGGTCCGGTTGTTATGAACACGACGCAAGAAATTATCGAGGCGTTCAATGAGATTGAAAACGGCGGCTTTATCAAAGAGGCGGCTGTCTACGAAAATAAATGATGGAGGGCAAATAATGACAAGCAGATTGTACCGCGCGTTTTGCAGGGAATTTCAAATGCGGATTTGAAGATTAAAAATTTTTCGGGCTTGCCGGTTTTCGTCAAAGGTATTCAGTCGCCGGAAGATGCGGAAATTTCCATTCAAGCGGGCGCTGACGGTATTTGGGTATCAAATCTCGGCGGCGCGGAAGGCGTTAAATCTGTGTTCGAGCATTTCAACAAGGAGCTTTCAATCACAATGCAACTTGCCGGTAAGAAAAACATTGAGGCGATAAAACAGACTAAATTTTTGTAACACAAAAAAAATATTTACCTTTGGCGCGATTGGGTTCGCGCATTTTTTTTATTTGCGGAAAAACAGGAAATTGGCGGCGGACGGCGTATTTACATTGAAAAATCATAACGGTACACACGGTTTTTTGTCCAAAGGAGTATGCACAATGCAAGTTTTAAATTTAGAAAATCTCGACTGGAAAAATATATTGGCGGCGAACAAATTGCCGATAATCGCCTCGACTCTGATTTTGGCGGCGGGAATTTCGGCGGCGGCAGTTTCCGAATCCATTGCCGACAGCGATAAAATTATTTCCGGCGTCAAATTCGAAGGGCGACCGATTGACGGCTTGAGCGAATCTTCCGCCACGAATTTTTTTCAGAGCGCCGCTAATCAAAAAATTCATCCGCTGACTTTCACTTACGGCAACGAAGAATTTAAAATTAATCCGTCGGAAATTGCCTTGACGCCGCAAATCGACAAATCAGTCGCGCAGGCCGAAAGTTACGGGCGAGGCGGGACTTTTTTTCAAAATCTCAATGAGCAAATCAGCTGTTTCACCAAAGGGCGCGAAGTTTCTTTGACTGCCAAATACGACGAGAAACTTTTGGCGCAAAAAATCGATGAAATTGCTGACAAAATCGATACTCAGCCCGTTAACGCCGTTTGTTACGTTTCCGAAAATGGCGTTGAGAAAATTCCTGGCGTTATCGGCAAAAGACTCGACCGCGACCAACTTGCCGCGTCTTTGAAAGAGCCGCTCACCAATTTAAATCTGCCGAATAAAATTGACTTGACGCCCGAAGAAATTCCGCCCTTTATCACAACTGAAGATATCGCGCAGATTGATTCGATTCTCGGCGAATACACGACTTATTATTACCCTGGCGCGCGCGGCGATAATATTTGGCTGGCGGCTAATTCCATTTCCGATAAAATTTTAAAAACCGGCTGGGTATTTTCCTTCAACGATACGGTTGGACCGCGGACGTACAGCGCGGGTTATCAGAATGCGCCGGTAATTATCAACGGCAAAACCGAGGACGGCGTGGGCGGCGGCGTTTGTCAAGTGAGTTCGACGCTGTATAACGCGGTGCTTTTGGCGGGCTTGACGCCGACCGAGCGCACTTCGCATTTTTTCCCGTCCAGTTACGTTAGCGCGGGCAGAGACGCCACGGTTGCCGACGAACAGATTGATTTTAAATTTAGAAATGATTTGCCGCATCCGGTTTATTTGACGGCTTACGCTTCGGGTTCGACACTGACGGTTTTTGTTTTGGGAACGAAGGCTGATTTGGGTGGAAACGAAATTGTCATTGAGAGCGACGGCAACGGTTTGAATCCTTCGGTTTACCGCGTGTATTACAATAACGGGCAAGTTGTCAGGGATGAATTTTTGCACACCGATAAATATTACAGCCCGAAAGATTTTGAGAATGTTGATTAAGAAAATTTTAATCGCGGCGATATTGCTGGTGCTGGTGTTCGTCTTTGCCGAAGAAAAAGTTTATGTGACGGCGGAAGTTGGCGGTTCGACGGAAATTGTGACGACGGCAGCCGTGCGAAAAAATTTGCCGCTGACGATAAGCTTTATACATTCGGTGCAGAAAACTCCGGTGATTGAGGAGCTGGAATTTGACGGCGCCGATTTTGTTTTGCGTCGGACGCGGTACAAATCGCAGGGCGTAGGTTTGCCGTTTATGGAGAGTGACGGCGTTTTTCGCAAAGACGGCGACTGGTTTATAATGGACAATATGAATCGCCGCATAAAAAATTTATCATTGCGGACGGGCGTTGGTACGGATTTGACGATTAATCTTGCCGGTGAAGAAATTAAGTTGTACGAAAAATTTCCGCCTGGAACTAAAATTAATATTGAAATAAAGTGACGAATAATCCAATAAAAAAGCCGCCCACGGACGGGCGGCTCTGTGGCGCGCTTGTCACGTGATGTGACAATCCGCGCCACGCTTTTCTTTGCAACTTTCTTTTACTATAAAAGAAAGTTGATACAAGTTTTATTTACTCAGCAAATCACGCGTATGTTGAGCGACCTGCTCCGGCGTGATATTTTTATTTTGAGCAACGCCGGATTCAAGCGCCGCTTTGGCAACAGCCGCCGCAACCGTAGGGGCAACGCGTTTATCAAGTGGGCTGACGATAACATTTTCCTCGGTAAGTTCAGCGTCGGTGATTAATGAGGCTATCGCATAAGCCGCCGCAATTTTCATTTCTTCGTTAATATCAGTTGCGCGAACGTCAAGAGCGCCGCGGAAAATTCCAGGAAACGCCAATAAATTATTAACCTGGTTAGGAAAATCACTGCGCCCCGTGCAGACAACGCGCGCGCCCGCCGCCTTAGCTTTGTCCGGCAAAATTTCCGGCGTAGGATTCGCCATTGCCATAATTATCGCGTCTTTGTTCATCTTTTGAACCATTTCCGGCGTCAAAAGATTTCCCTTCGACACGCCGATAAATACGTCCGCGCCGTGAATAACATCAGTAAGCTGTCCGGCTTCGTGTTGCGAATTTGTAACCGCGGCGATTTGATCTTTGTAAGGATTCATACCTTTGCCGCGTCCTTCGTAAATCGCGCCGGTCGAATCGCACAGCATAATATTTTCCGCGCCCATTTTCTGAATAAGATAGGTTATCGCCATACCTGCCGCGCCCGCGCCATTGACAACAACTTTAATATCAGAAAATTTCTTGCCAACGATTTTCAGCGCATTAATCAGCGCCGCGCTAACGACAATAGCCGTGCCGTGTTGGTCGTCGTGGAAAACCGGAATGTCAACAGAATCTTTCAGCGCCTGTTCGATATCGAAACACTCGGGCGCTTTTATATCTTCAAGATTGATACCGCCAAAACTCGGTGCCATAAGCTGAATCGTTTTGATAATTTCGTCGACGCTGTGAGTATTCAAGCAAATGGGGACGGCGTCAACGCCCGCGAAACCTTTGAACAAAATGGATTTGCCTTCCATAACCGGCATACCGGCAAGCGCGCCGATATCGCCCAATCCCAAAACGGCAGTGCCATTGGTGACGACGGCGACCAAATTGCCGCGATTTGTATATTCATAGCTGAGCTCGGGATTTTTCTGAATCTCAAGGCAAGGAGCGGCAACGCCCGGGGTATACGCCAGCGTCAAATCGTAATTTGAATTAAGCGGAACTTTGCTTACAACTTCCAATTTGCCGTGAAATTTTTTATGCAGGGCGATTGCCTCTTCATTGACGTTAGACATTTGAATGATTCTTCCTCTCCAAAAAATAATTACTGCGCCATTTTAACAAATTATAGGATTTTTGCAAAGCCGCCCAAAAATGTATACTTGTATTTAATCACACGGGAAAATTATACCGGCTTGCTTACGCGCCGCCTCCGCCGTCTGAATTACCGCCAAAGAAACGTCAAGCCAGCCGCGCATTTCGTCAAAATTTTTCTCGTGATAAATCCGCGCAAATTCTTTAAATTCGTGAACCATTCGATGAGAATATTTATTCAGCTCGTACTTGGTAGTTTCGCCGGAATTGCGCAGATGAAGTTTAAACGCGTTAAGTTCATTTGGTGCGCCCAAAACTTTGATGTAGCCTTTTTCGCCTTGAATGACGGCAAAGCCGCGGCTCTCTGAATCTTTCGCGCCCAAAGCCGTTGCAAAAAATCCGTCGTATTTCATGGTAACCAAGCCCGAAGTGTCAATGCCGTTGAAACCGATATTCGCCGTGTATTGAACTTCCGCGGGCGCGCCGAACAGCCCGATTATCAAATTCAGATTGTAAATATTTATGTCGTACAAAGCGCCGCCCGAAAGTTTTGGGTCGAAGGCGGGCAAAACTTCACCGGCTAAATATTTGTCGTAGCGGCTGGAATACTGCGAATAATTTGCAACCACTGCGCGAATCTTCCCCAATTTTGGCAGAGCCGCGCGTATCGCCGCGAAATTCGGCAGGTATCTTAAAGTTACCGCTTCAAAGACGTACAGATTTTTTGACAAAGCCAAATCGCGCAGTTCAGCAACTTCAGCTGCCGTTGACGCGAAAGGTTTTTCGACGATAACATTTTTGCCGGCTAAGAGCGCGCGCTTTGTGTATTCGTAATGCACGCTGTTAACCAGCCCGACGTACACAAATTCAATTTCCGGATTCGACAGCAATTCGTCATAATCGGTATAAACCGCCGGAATTTCATTTTTCGCCGCCAAATCGTCAGCCTTGTCTTTGTTTCTTGCAAATATCGCCGCAACCTCAATTTCCGGAACATTTTTCAACGCGGGCAACGCGCCTTCATTAACAATAAAACCTGTGCCCAAAATCGCCAACTTCATCAATATCACTTCCCAAAATTTATTGTAAAGTTTAAACCGAAATTGCGTCGTCCGTCAAGCGGCAAAAAATTTTCGTGCAGGATTTTTCCGAAACTGCTATAATTCTTTCGTTATGGAAAGGGGACTTTTTAATGATAAACAAAACATTTCCGCTGGATTCGAAAACTCTGCGCGAAGTGGTGAAGAAATATCCTACGCCGTTTCACATTTACGACGAAAAAAAAATCCGCGCGAATTTTAAACGGCTGCGCGAAACTTTTTCTTTTGCGCCGAGCTACATTGAGCATTTCGCAGTGAAGGCGACGCCCAATCCGCACATTGTAAAAATTTTGGCACGGGGCGGCGCGGGTACAGATTGCAGTTCGCTTGCCGAATTGAAGATTAGCGAAATGGCTGACGTTACCGGCGAAAAAATTATGCTCACGTCCAACGACACGCCCGCCGACGAATTTCAAGCGGCAATTAAACTCGGCGCGATTATAAACCTTGACGATATCACGCACATTGATTTTCTCGAAAAAAACGCCGGTCTTCCAAAAGTTTTGTCGTTTCGTTACAATCCCGCTGACATTATGAACGTTGGCAATGACATTATCGGGCGTCCGGCGGAGGCGAAATACGGTTTGACGCGGCAACAGATTTTCGACGCTTACAAAATCGCGCAGGACAAGGGCGTTAAACGTTTCGGCTTGCACACGATGATTGCCTCGAACGAACGCGGCACTGAAACTTTTTTGTACACGGCGCGGATTATGTTTGAGCTGGCTGTCGAAATTAAAAATCGCCTCGGTATCGATTTGGAATTTGTGAATTTGGGCGGCGGCTTCGGCATTCCGTATCGTCCGGAAGAGTTGCCCGTCGATTACAAAGCGATTGGCGCGGGTATTCACGAACTTTACGATAAAATTTTAATTGCAAACGGTTTGGACAAAATCCGGCTTGCAACCGAGAGCGGGCGCGCAATGACCGGCGACGCGGGCTGGCTCGTTTCGACTGTCATTCACGAAAAAAATACTTACAAAAATTATATCGGGCTGGATTCCTGTATGGCGAATTTGATGCGTCCGGCGCTTTACGGCGCGTATCACCACATTACCATTTTGGACAAAGAAAATGCCGCCGCTGAAAATATTTACGACGTGACGGGCTCACTTTGCGAAAACAATGACAAATTCGCGATTGACCGCGCCCTGCCGAAAATTGACATTGGCGACATTCTGATTATTCACGATACCGGCGCGCACGGACACGCCATGGGTTTTAATTACAATGGAAAATTGCGGAGCGCCGAACTTCTCCTGCGCGAGAGCGGCGAAATTGAATTGATTCGTCGCGCAGAAACCCTTGACGATTATTTTGCCACGCTGATTTAATTGTTTCGGCAAAAATATACAAACGCCGGCGGCAAATTGAAAAGCGTAAAGTCGATTTTTACCGAATCGAAATATTTTTTGAGAGTGCCGCGCATTTGCAGAGAATATTGGAAGGCTACGAAAATTCCGCCTGGCGCTAAGGCTTGCGTCACATTTTCCATAATTTGAAACCGTACCGATTTATCCAAAACCGCGAAAGGCAGCCCCGAAATTACGCAGTCCAATTTTGCAAAGTTATATTTCTTTAAAATGACGCACAAATTTTCAGCCTGCGCGCCCCAATAAGTTTCCGGATAACGTTCCTGCAAATTTTGCCGCATTTCGTAGTCCTGCTCAATCGCTAAAAATTTGCAGTTCGGGTTTTTGTGCTGAACAATGTACTCAGTGAAAACGCCCGTACCCGCGCCCAATTCCGCAACGTAATTAAAATTTTCCCAATCCAAATTGCCTAACATTTTTTGCGTCAAAGAATTTGAGCTCGGCGCGACGCTCCCAATGTGCCGCGGGTCGTCAATAAATTTTCTCAAGAAAAGCAACTGATCCATACAGCCGCATTCCACCTCCGATTTACAATTCACAAAATCAGTAAGCCGATTATTCCGGCGATTAATCCCGTTGCCCAAAATACAAAGACAACTTTTAATTCGCTCCAGCCCGAAAGTTCGAAGTGGTGGTGTATCGGGCTCATTTTGAAAATTCGCTTGCCGGTTGTTTGGAAAGAAATTACCTGCAAAATTACCGACAGCGCTTCGCAGACGAAAACAAATCCTACGATTGGCAACAAAAGTTCGGTGTGCGTCAAAATTCCCATTGCCGCGAATGCGCCGCCCAATGCCAATGAGCCGGTATCGCCCATGAAAATTTTTGCCGGATGAAAATTAAATCTCAAAAAGCCTATGCACGCGCCAACTATCGCCGCGCAGAATATCGCCAATTCGCCGTGTCCTGTCTTTAAACATATCGCGCAGTACACGCTTGACGCTATCGCCATTTCGCCCGAAGCTAAGCCGTCCAGCCCGTCCGTCAAATTTACCGCGTTTGACGCGCCAACTATCACCAGCAAAACCAGCACGTAATACAGCGCGCCTAAATCTATATTCGTATTTGCAAGCGGTATCCATAAATTTGTGGCTATGCCCAATTCTTTCGTCGCTATGAAAATTGTCACGGCGGCGATTATTATTTGCCCCAAAAGTTTCTGCCACGCCCGCAATCCCAAATTGCGCTTCTTCACGACTTTTATATAATCGTCCAAAAATCCCAGTATTAAATGCCCGATTAAAATGAACAGCGCCAAAATTATTTCTGTGGTTAATTCTGCGCGAAAAACCGTGGCGATAACTATTGCGGCTATCATAAAAATTCCGCCCATGGTCGGAGTGCCGCTTTTTTTCTGATGGCTCGCCGGTCCTTCGGTGCGTATGCTTTGCCCGAATTTTAATTTGTGAAGTATCGGTATCAAAACCGGTCCGAGAATCAGCGCCACCACCGCGGCGATTATTCCCGCTGATAAAATTTCTAGCATTTTAAACCTCTCAAATCAGCTCGATAACTTTTTCCAAATGCATGCCGTGAGACGCCTTGAACAAAATCACGTCGCCCTTGCGCACAATTTCACGAATTTTTTTAGCGGCGGCTTCGTGCGTATTGGTGACGAAAATATTTTTCAAGCCCGCGTCCTTCGCGCCGTCCGCAATAAATTTTCCCAATTCGCCAAAAGTTATCAGCGTGTCGAAATTATTTGCAACCAATTCAGCGCCAATTTCGCGGTGAACTTTTTTAGAAATATCGCCGAGTTCGAGCATATCACCGAGCACGGCAATTTTGCGCGCGTCATAAACTTCAGACACAGTTTTAATCGCGGCGCGCATCGAGGCGGGGCTGGCGTTGTAAGCGTCATTAACAATCGTCAAGCCGTCGCGGCGGATAACTTCAAAGCGCATTTTCGTTGTTGTCAAAGTGGAAATGCCGCGCTTAATTTCGTCAATGGTTAAGCCGACGCTCAAGCCCGCCGCAATTGCCGCCAACGCATTTGAAACGTTGTGCCGCCCGATTACCGGAATTTCGAAATTGTAATTTTCGCCGCCGTATTTCAAAATAAAATTCGTCATACTGCCGTTGACAAAAATATTTTCCGCCGTCAAGTCCGCGGCTTTTTCGAGCCCGTACGTAAAAATCCGGACGTTAGCCGCGGCAAGATTTTTCATATTCGCGGTGTAAGGATTATCGGCGTTGAGAATGACAGTGCCGCCGGCTTTAATCGCCTGCACGAGTTCAGCTTTCGCGCGCGCGATATTTTCAATTGAGCCCAAAAGTTCAATATGAGTTTCGTTGACGTTGGTAACAATGGCAATGGTGGGCTTGACGTACTGCGCGAGATTTTCGATTTGGTGAAGTCCGCGCATACCGATTTCAACGACAGCGGCGGCGTGATTTTCGTTAAGTTCAAGCAAAGTCATCGGAACGCCGATTTCGTTATTAAAATTCGCGGTAGTCTTACAAACTTTGCCGAGTGAACTCAGCACGGCGGCGGTTAAATCTTTGGTGGTGGTTTTGCCGTTTGAGCCGGTTATCGCGCAGATTGGAAAACTGAAACGTTCGCGCCAAATTTTAGCGATTTGCTGATACGCCGTCAATGTATCTTCAACTTTCAAAACAACGCCGGAAATATTTTTTGCGGAATTGCTGACTAAAACTGCTGCCGCGCCTTTGTTAATTGCGTCCTGCGCGAAATCTTCACCGTTAAATTTTTCGCCCTTCAAGGCAATGAAAAGCACGCCTTCGGTAATTTTGCGGCTGTCCGTCGTTACGCCGGTAAAATAAATATTTTCAGCCGAATCCGTTTCAGCGTTCGTGGCTTTTAAAATTTCCTGCAAGCTCAATTTATCCATTAATCAAACCTCCAATAGCCTCTTGAGCAACTTCCTTGTCGTCGAAGTGAATGGTTTTGTCTTTGAGAATCTGATAATTTTCGTGCCCTTTACCGAGAATCAGAATGATATCGCCGGCTTTGGCAATTTCGACAGCGCGGAAAATCGCCGCCCGTCGGTCGGGTATGCACTCATAAATTTTGTTGCCGATTTTTTCTTTGATACCAACTTCAATCTCGCGCAGAATTTTATCGGGGTCTTCACTGCGTGGGTTATCGCTTGTGGCAATGACGATATCTGAAAGTTCAGCCGCCAGCCGCCCCATAATCGGGCGTTTGGTATTATCGCGGTCGCCGCCGCAGCCAAAAACTGTGATGATTTTATTTTTAGCAATTTGCCGCGCAGTTTCAATGACATTTTTAACGCCGTCCGGAGTGTGCGCGTAATCGACAATCACGGTGAAAGGAACTTCAGCATAAACTCTTTCAAAGCGCCCCGAAACGCTCTTAAACGCCTCCAGAGCGGCTTTCACGGTGTCATTGGATATATTTATCGCCCGCGCCGTTCCAACCGCCGCTAAGACGTTGTAAACGTTAAAAATGCCGGTCACGTGCGTTGTTAAGTGAGTAGTGATTAGTGGAGAGTGGTTAGTGGAAAAATCACTATTCCCTATACCCTTTTCACTAACCACTAGGCTCATGCCATTCGCCCGCACGTCAACATTTTCTGCGCGAAGGTCGGATTGATTTTCAATGCTGTAAGTAATTTTTTTGCAGCGGGAATTTTCCAACATAACAGCGCCCGCCGCGTCGTCCACATTCACGACAACCGCGTCTTTCGCCAGTGCAAAAAGTTTCGCCTTCGTCGCGCAGTAATTTTCCATCGTCTTGTGAAAGTCCAAATGGTCTTGCGTCAAATTGGTAAAAACCGCCACATTAAAATCGATACCGGCAATGCGATTTTCCGCCAGCGCGTGGCTCGAAACTTCCATTACAACAAAATCACAATTGGCGGCGCGCATATCGGCAAAAGTTTTTTGCAAATCAATGACGTTCGGCGTGGTGTTGTGAACCGGAAAAATTTTTTCGCCAATCATCATTTGAATTGTGCCAATCAAGCCGACTTTGTAACCCGCGCGAATCAGAATTTCACGAATCATATAAGTTGTCGTAGTTTTGCCGTTCGTGCCGGTTACGCCAATGACGCGCATACTTTTTGCCGGATAATCATAAAATTTCGGTACAATCTCTGTGAGTTGGCTCATATCTTTGACAATCAGAGCAGAAATACCTTCGGGCGGCTGAATATTTTCGTGCGTGGTCAAAATCGCCACCGCGCCATTTTTCACCGCTTGATTTATAAAATTGTGTCCGTCAACGTGCGCGCCTTCCATGCAAACAAATAAATTACCGGCGGTAATTTTCCGCGAATCATGCTCTATGCCGCTAATTTGAATTTTGCCGTCGCCCAGGATTTTCGCGCCGGACGATATCTCTTCCAATGTTTTAGCCAAAAAAAATCCCTCCCAATTTTCGGAGGGTATTATAACTTTTAACGCCACTAAATTGCAATGTCTTAATTCAGCATTATTATCAACTTTCTTTCTCAGTCGCCGAAAGAAAGTTGCAAAGAAAGTGCTTGTTTGCCGGATAATTCGCGTCACGCTCATTAGCGGCAAACGGGTTCGGCGCTCATCCTTGAGCGCTCCTCCGCCAACGTATCAATAATCTCTCGTACATTCGCCGCCCCGCAACATAAAATCTGCCAGGATTGTTTTTCAATTTACCGTCAATCATAATTGGCTCGGCAAAATCATCACTCTTGCCGATAATCTCAAATTGTTTGGGGCAATATTTGTCCAGAAATGTTATCGGCACGCCCATATCGGCAAAATAATCGCACGGAATTTCGGCAACTCTTGAAACTTCGATTGCGTCATAGTTATCGTATTTGGGATATTTTTCCGGCGAATATTCGCACGTCAACAATAATTCTTCCTCGAATTTTTTCAACGGTATATTTGTATACCAGTTCAAATTGCGGAATTTTACTAATCCAGTTTCGGCATTGTAAACGCCGTCCGCAAAATCTTTGTAATTGCCTTTGGGCAAACTCAGATAAGCATTGCCGTTTGCAAATCCATAGCCGAGCATCATTTTATTTTGCATAATCAGCGGGAAAATTTCTTTGTAAGTCACGGCGTTAATTGGTCCGATTATCACGAAAAATTTATTGTAATGCATAAGCTGCGCGACAAATTCACGAAACAAACTAAACGGCGGATTGGTAACGACGACGTCAGCCTGCTTTAAAAGTTCGATACATTCAGCGGAACGAAAATCACCGTTGCCTTTCAGCGGTATCACAAATTCG
>CAJOMO010000021.1 GCA_905235685.1 uncultured Selenomonadaceae bacterium | reverse complement strand
ACACTGAACCGTAGGAACTACGGGGATAGCTCGGTAATGAAGTGGGCAATGGCTCACTAGTCCCGAGAACCCCGCGATTTTAATCGTGGGAAGTTCAGTCATGTTGGTATCGATACCGTTGGAATGGGCGGCGACGGTTTCAGCTATCTGGTTAAAGTTGGGGATATTGTCAAAGCGGGTACTCCTCTGTTAAAATTTAGCAAAGCCAAAATTAAAGCTGCCGGTCATCCGGACACCGCAATTTTCGTTGTTACCAATCCAAATGGCGTCGAGAGTTTCAAATTTATCAGCGGCATGAAGAGCAAAACCGGCGAAACTGTTATCGCAACTTACTAAGGGGGCTTTAAAATGAAATTCAGCGCAAGTACGGTTTATCAGATTTACCCGAAGTCTTTTAAAGATTCTAACGGCGACGGGCTCGGCGATATTCGCGGCATTATTTCCAAACTCGACTACATTAAAAGTTTGGGCGTAGATTTTATTTGGAGCACGCCGTTTTATCCTTCGCCGCTCAAAGACGGCGGCTATGACATTAGCGATTACAAGGCTATAGACCCGCGTTTTGGGACGATGGCGGATTTTGACGAATTAATAAAATCAGCCGACGCAAAGGGCTTGAAGATTATGCTTGACATGGTGCTTTGCCATACTTCAGATCAGCACGAATGGTTTCAGCGTGCGCTTGCAGGTGAGGAGAATTATCAACGCTACTATATTTTTCGTGACGGGCGCGGCAATGGTGAGCCGCCCACAAATTGGCAATGCGCTTTTGGCGGCAGTGCCTGGCAATGGGAGCCGCGCTTAGGGAAATGGTATTTGCATTTGCACGACGTCAGCCAGCCGGATTTGGACTGGACTAATCCGAAAGTTCGCGAGGAACTTGCCGAGGTTGTACGTTTTTGGAAAGAGCGCGGCGTTGCGGGTTTTCGCTTTGACGTGATAAATCTTATTTCGAAGCCGGAAATTTTTGCAGATGATACTGAAGGGCTCGGCAGGAATCTTTTTGCTGACGATCCGCACGTTCATGAATATTTGCGCGAACTGGTAAAAAATACCGGAATTGACGGAATGATTACTGTTGGCGAAATGGCATCAACCGATTTAAAAAATTGTTTGCTTTATACTCGCCCTGACGCGCACGAACTTTCTATGGCGTTTAGTTTTCATCATTTGAAGGTTGATTATAAAGGCGGCGGCGATTCATTTAATGCGCGGCACTCCATACATTTATCAAGGCGAAGAACTCGGTATGACGAATGCCAAATTTACCTCGATTGAGCAATACCGCGACGTTGAGAGTTTGAACTATTATAAAATTCTGCGCGAAAGTGGCAAAACAGAATCTGAGGCGTTGAAAATAATCGGCGAACGTTCCCGCGATAATGGTCGGACGCCTATGCAATGGTCGGCTGAAAAATTTGCAGGATTTTCAAGCGTCGAGCCGTGGATTTCTTCGCCGGAAAATTTTAAACAGATTAACGTTGCTGCTGAAGAAAATGACGCTGATTCTGTGCTGAATTTTTATAAAATGCTGGTGAAGTTTCGCAAAGAAAATCCAATCGTGCAGGACGGCGATATTAATTTCATTGAGCGCGGCAATGATAACGTCGTGGCTTATCGGCGCAGTTTTGCTGGCAAGGAGTTAATTGTGTTGTGTAATTTCCGCGCCGCCAATTTAAAATTGCAGGATAAAACTCTGCGCGAATACACGGCGAGCGGATATAAAAAAATTATCGGCAATTACGAAAATCTTGCTGATAATCTGCGCCCCTATGAAGTTATCGTCTTTGAAAAATAAATTTTATATCGGCATTTCTTTTCTAGAAAAGAAACGCCAGCAAAGAAAAGCGCCCGCATTAGTCGCATCACGCGACTAGCGCGGGCAGGGGGCGCTCATCCGTGAGCGCCCTTTATTTTTGGTTGTGTTTGATTTTTAGTCGAGATTTTCACCGTCGCTGGCAATAACTTTTTTGTACCAGTTAAATGAATCTTTGCGACTGCGCGAAAAATCGCCCGTACCGTCGTCGTGGCGGTTAACGTAGATAAAGCCGTAACGTTTAGCATATTGCCCAGTACCCGCGGAAACCAAATCGATTGGTCCCCAGGTCGTGTAGCCAATCAGCGGCACGCCGTCATTAATCGCTTCACCAACTGCGCGAATATGTTCGCGGAAATAACTGATGCGATAATCGTCGTGAATAGCGCCGTCAGCTTCAACTTTGTCAAACGCGCCAAATCCATTTTCAACAATCATAATCGGCGTTTCCGGATAACGCGACGCCAATTTATTCAGCGTCCAGCGTAAACCGTCGGGGTCAATTTGCCAGCCCCAATCCGACGCTTTGAGATATGGATTTTTCGCGCCTGCAAGCATACTGTCATTGATTTTGTCGGCTTTGTCGTCAACCGTTATGCAATTCGACATATAGTAGCTGAACGTGTAAAAATCCACAACGCCTTCGCGCAGAATTTTTTTATCGTCCGCATTTTCCATAAAAGCCGTGTCGACGCCCATATCTTGATACATTTTTTTCGCGTAGTAAGGATAAGCTCCGCGAACTTGAACGTCAGCACAAAGATTGTTGAGTAAATTGTCTTGACGTTGCGTTTCAAGCATATCTTTCGGATTGGGCGTCAGCGGATAGCGCGTCACGTGGCAAATCATATTGCCAATCATAAATTCCGGATTAATCTTGTGCCCTTCGATAACCGCCCGCGCCGAGGCAACAAATTCATTGTGCAATGCTTCAATTCTTTCTTGCGGAACGTCATTTAATTCGTCAAACTTAATTGGTTTGGTACTTTTCAAATTTTCGTCTTGAATAACCCCGATTCCGTAAAGGTTTCCGACTTGCGGCGACATAAACGGCATATTTATTTCGTTGAAAGTCAGCCAGTACTTAACCTTGTCCTTGTAGCGTTCAAAGCAAGTCACAGCGTACTTCACGAACAGCTCAATGGTTTTGCGGTTATAAAAGCCGTGATATTTCGTAACAATCGCCCAGGGAATTTCATAATGGCAAAGCGTCACCAGCGGCTCGATACCGTATTTCTTGCACTCGTCAAAAACCGCGTCATAAAACTTCAAGCCTTCTTCGTTCGGCTCGGCGTCGTCGCCATGCGGGAAAATTCGCGCCCAATTAATTGACAGGCGAAAACATTTAAAGCCCATTTCGGCGAAAAGCGCGATGTCTTCTTTGTAGTGGTGATAAAAATCAATCGCCTCGTGCGAAGGATAGAAACGTCCCTCTTCGATTTTCGGGCAAAAAGTGCGCGGAGTATTCACGTCGCCGCCCAAAAGCATATCGGGAAGTGAGAGCCCCTTGCCGCCTTCCAAATACGCGCCCTCGCACTGATTAGCGGCAACCGCGCCGCCCCACAGAAAATTTTTCGGGAATGCCATAATCTTACCTCCTCAAATCAAATTTAATTTTATAAAAGCTTTTTTCAAGCCGTCGTTGTCAACGGTATCCGTCACAAAATCCGCCGCCGCCTTAATCTCAGCGCCGCCATTTCCCATAGCCACGCCCGTCGCGCAGTACTCCAGCATCGGAATATCGACTTTCGCGTCGCCGAATGCAACGGTATCTTCGACAGCCGCGCCCAAATATTTCAACAAAACTTCGATAGCCGCTGCCTTGTCAATATTTTTAACGCCAAAATCGCCGAAAAGCGCAGTTTCGCCCGCGCCGCCCCACGTGCCGACTTTCATATCGGGAAAATCTTTCGCCGCCGTCAAATAATCTTCGTAGCTGTTCAAGACAAAGCTGATTTTATTCAAATCCGAGCGGTACAATTCGCCGCCGAAAATCATTTCCGGAAAAACTTCTCGAATCGTCGCCGCAGGTTTATTCTTCCTCGCGCAGTACTCTTTAATCGTCGAAGCGCCGCGCGTTTCAAAATTTTCACTGGCGAAAAGCCCGTTGTTGCTCTCAAGATAAAATTCAAGCCCGCGATTTTTCAGCCAATCGACAATTCGCCTGCACTGCTCAGCCGTGATAAGTTTGTGCATAATCACTTTGCCGCCAGATTCGACATAAGCGCCGTTTCCGCCAATCATACCGTCCAAACCTATCGCCCAAATATTTTCGTAAACTTCCGCGCGACTCCTGCCCGTGCTTATGTAAACTTTATGCCCGTTCTTTCGCGCAGTGCGTATCGCTTCAACCGCTGAATCCGGCAATTCATTTTCGTAATTTACCAGCGTGCCGTCAACGTCAATCAAAATCACCTTAGCCATTCAAACCACCACACTGATTAAATTTTCGCCATTGTTGATAGTTTTTCCTTCAACCGGCACGATATCTTTGTAAGCGTCGGCGTTCGTCACCAAAACCGGCGTTATCACGGGGTAACCGGCTTTTTTAATTTTGTCAATGTCGAACTCAATCAGCAGCTGCCCTTTGGTAACTTTATCGCCCTGCGCGACATGGGCTTTGAAACCGTCGCCGTTCATTTTCACGGTATCCATACCAATATGAATCAGCATTTCCGCGCCCTTAGCCGTTTTCAAACCGATAGCGTGACCGGTGGGAAAAAGCGTCGTAACTTCGGCGTCAGCGGGCGCAAAAACTTTGCCAACGCTCGGATTAACCGCAATTCCTTTGCCGAGCATACCGCTTGCAAAAACTTCGTCGGGAACATCCGGCAATGCAACCAATTCGCCGGTCAACGGACTGGACAAAATTTCGCGCTGAATCGTCGTGGCGGTTTCAATTTTTTCAACGAGCTCAACTTTTGCAACGGGCGCTGAAGTAGCCGCCGCAACCGCCGGAGCTTCATCTTTGTAAAGTGGAAAAGCCATCGCAAAGCCCGCGATAAACGCCACCGCAGAAACAATCATGCCGTTGTACATACCGCTCAAATCGTTTGTGGCGGGGTCGATAAAGCACGGATATTGAAATACGCCCAAGCCGCCGAAAATGTAAAGTTTGACGCCCAAAAAGCCAATCAGCGCGCCGCCAATCGCCGCTCCAATGCAACTGATTATGAAAAATTTTTTGCGCGGCAAAGTCACGCCGTAAATCGCCGGTTCAGTCACGCCGAAAATTCCGCTTAAAAATGCCGGTATCGCCAGCCCTTTCAATTTCTGATCTTTCGTACGCAAAAGAATTGCCAATACAACGCCAATCTGCGCGAAACTTGCGCCGAACATCGAAATGATAACAGGGTCAGCGCCGAAGGTTACGATATTTTGAATCATAATCGGAACTAAGCCCCAATGTAAGCCGAATATAACGAAAATCTGCCAGCCGCCGCCGATTAATGCGCCCACAGGTTCTACAATTAAAAGCGTCAGCGGTATCATTGTCAATATCGTCAAAAATGGTATGCCGAAACTTTTAAACAGCGTCGGCACAATTCCCGCGTAAAATTTTTCAACTTTCGAACCGACGAATACCGCTAAGATTATTGGTATGACGCTCGACGCGTAATTCATCAGCAATACCGGTATTCCCAAAAATTCCAAATGCACCGGCGATTGGAAAATTGAGCCTTTAACCATACCGCTTGCCGTCAATACGCCCAATACCGGCGTGAATATCCCCGAAATCGTGTCGATAAATAAATCCAGAGATTTCTTCGGCGCGTCATCTTCTTCAGCATCTGCGCCGCCGCCAATTGGGTATACTTTGCCATAAATTTTCACCTCAAACCGATTTATTTAGTTATGACTTTCGCAATATGTATCGTCAAATAAAATTTTTCGTCCGCGCTGACTTTGTAATTGTAATTTTTCTCCACGAACGCGGCAATTTTATTCGCGCAGTCGCTAGCCGCGGCGTATTTTTTCTTAATCATCGCCTGCATTTCGTCTTCGACTTCGTCAATCGATTGAGCGCCGCTGAATACGCGTTTTGCAAGAAATTTTAAATGCGTGATAAACCGATAATATTGCAGAGAATATTTGTCAAGTGCAGGGCGATATTGTTCGCCGCGCTTTTTGTTGAAAGCGATACCGCGCCCCATTGCAATAATTTTACGTCCGACGTCATTTCTGAAAATTTTTGACAATGTCAATATCCTTGTTGGGGGCTTGTCGAAAAATAGGCGGCGTTGTAAAATCTGCGCGATTGGAGGAATTTTTATGTGCAAAGAATGCGGTTGCGGCGGAGGAAATGGAGTAACGCGCCTGCAATTTACGGCTGAGGGTTATACTGCGGATACTGCTAAAATTGTTGAGAAAAATCTGCTCGGACTTGCGGGCGTTATGTATGTTCATATTCACGCTCACGACGGCGAAACCACGATTGATTATGACCCCGCCAAAACTAAGTTGAAAGAAATTATCGGCGTCTTCGATAAAAATAATGTCGAGCCAAATATTTGATTCGGCATTTCTTTCCAGAAAGAAACGCCTAGCAAAGAAAGCGCCGCTCAGATAGTCGACTTCCGGTCGACTAGTTCGCGGCGGAGTTCGGCCGCCCGTCCTTGGGCGGCTTTTTTGTGCAATTGTCGGCTCAAATAAAAAGAGCCCCGATTTATCGAGACTCTCGCATTTATTTAAAGTTTAACGAAAAGTTTATTGACAGGTTGCAACTTCGTCCAAAGCTTGTACGTCGCCGGTCTTATCCATTGTGACTAATTGTCCCGCTGTCAAAATTACCATTGCCGCATCGCTCGGCGCGTTCTTCTTAACAAAGTCCATATCGAACTTCATCAAAATATCGCCTTTCTTAACTTTCTGCCCGTCAGTAACAAAAGTTTCAAAGCCTTGTCCATTGAGTTTAACAGTGTCAACGCCCACGTGGAACAAGAATTCTACGCCGTCGTCAGATTTGAAGCCAATAGCATGTTTAGTCGGGAATACCATCATAACTTCGCCGTCAGCCGGAGCAACCAATTCGCCCTTCGCAGGCTGTACAAAGAAACCGTCGCCCATAGCCTTCATTGCAAAGGCAGCGTCCGGAGATTCGCACATCGGATGTACAGAGCCGGTCATTGGTGAGCAAAGTTTAACTTTTTCGCCAACAGGAGCGCCGCCGCCACCGCCAGCAGCCGCTTCAGGAGCAGCACCGTCAGATTCAACTTCCGGCGCACGATTCGCAAGATAATCTTCCAAATCTGCCTTGATAACGGCAACTTTCGGACCGTAGATAACTTGAACGCCGGTACCTTTGATAATGACGCCAACAGCGCCGGTTGCCTTCAAAAGTGCCTCGTCAACAACGCTGGAGTCAACAACCGAACAACGCAGACGCGTCGCGCAGCAGTCAACCGAAGTAATATTTTTCTTGCTGCCAAGAGCACGCGCGATAGCTGAATTGAGTTCATCAGCACCACCGCCACCGCCAGCAGCTCCACCAGCGCCGCCGCCTTTTTTCGCTTGATAATCGGCTTTGCTGTAAAGTTTGGTTTCTTGACCTTCATCTTCGCGACCAGGAGTCTTGAAGTTGAATTTCGTAATTAAGAATCTGAATGAGAAGTAATACAGCGCAAAATACACAAGACCGCACGGAATAACTAACATCCAGCTGGTTTTATCGTTGCCCTGCAAAATACCGAAAATGGTGAAGTCGAGCAAGCCCGCGGAGAATGTCAAGCCTATGCCAATGCCGAGCACTTGAGCGACAACGTAACTTGTAGCCGCCAATAAAACTTGAACGCCGAAAAGTACCGGAGCAACAAACAAGAATGAAAATTCGATAGGTTCAGTAATACCCGTCAAGAACGAAGTAAGCGCCGCCGAAAGGAGCAAGCCGCCTGCAGTTTTCTTATTCTCGGGTTTCGCGCAATGGTACATAGCCAAAGCAGCGCCAGGCAGACCGAACATCATGAACAAGAATTCGCCGCTGAAGAAGCGGGTATAATCTGTGTTGAAGTGAACGGTATTAGGATCGGCGAGTTCCGCGAAGATAATATTCTGAGCGCCTTGTACAAGGTGACCGTTAATCATTTCGCTACCGCCCATAGCCGTCTGCCAGAACGGGAGATAAAATACGTGGTGCAAACCGAAAGGAATTAAGCTACGTTTTACGATACCGAAGAGGAATGTTCCAAAGTAGCCCGCGCTGGCAACAAAGTCGCCAATTGCGAAAATACCTTGTTGAACGACCGGCCAAACAAAAGTCATTGCAATGCCGACGAACATATAAACAACGGTTGAAATAATCGGAATAAAACGTGAGCCGCCAAAGAATGAAAGCGCGTCCGGTAAAATAATTTTGTGGAAACGGTTATGTAAAATTGCAACACCGATACCGACTACGATACCACCAAAAACGCCCATCTGGAGTGACAAAATACCGCAGCTATAATCGATAGTACCTGCGATAACGTCCGGTGCTACTGCACCATTAACGATTTTACCTGTAATTTCGAGCATTGCATTACAGGCGGTGTGCATTACGAAAAATGCAATCATAGCCGCCAACGCTGCGACTTCCTTTTCTGCCTGCGACATACCAATGGCGACGCCGACAGCAAAGATTAGTGGCAAATTACCAAAAATAACGCCGCCCGTCTTACTCATAATCGTGAGCAGCATATTCAAGGTTGTGCCTGGTCCGAACATTCCTTCGAGACCATAGGTTGCGATCGTTGTTGGATTTGTAAATGACGCGCCCAAACCCAATAACAGACCCGCGATTGGCAATACCGCAACCGGCAACATGAAGCTTCGCCCGACGCGCTGCAGTACGCCAAAAATCTCGTCTTTCATGGAGTTTCCCTTCCTTTCCATTTCTGTTTAGAGCATAAGCCAAGACGATAACGCCTAAAACTCTCGAACAATTCACGCGTAGTTTAACATTTTAAATTTAATTTGTCGATAGGTTTTTCAGCCCAGATAACTAAATTTTTTTGCGTTAATGTATAATTTTTCAACTATCCTGTGATAAGCATTTCAAAGTATTCAATTCAATGTCAGCCGCGCCGATAATTCGCCCGCCAATATTTTTTTGTTCGCGAATGTAATTTATAATTTCCGGCGTGATAATTTCGCCCAAATTTAAAATTGGAATGCCAGGCGGATAAAATGTAACTTCCTCGGCGCAGATTTTACCGACGCATTTATCGAGCGGCAAAGTTTCATTTGGCAAAAAGAACACTTCACGCGGTGATATTTTAACCGAATTTATTTCCGCGGGCAAATTGGATATGTCGGTTAACGATAAATTTTTCTTATGAGCAGGCAATTTTTTCAGCGCTTCGATTAATTTTGCCCCCGTCGCGCAGGAGTCGGCGTAGGTTATCAAGAACAGCAGATTCGCCGCGTCCGATAATTCGCATTGTATTTTTAATTCGTGGCGCAAAATTTTTTCCGCTTCAAGCCCCGTCAATCCTAAATTTGAAACGTCAACCGTGATTTTCGTTAAATCCAGTTGGAAATTTTTTACTGCGTCGAAAGTTTTTAGTCCGTCGATTGAATTTATTTCTGCGCGAAGTTGTTTTGAAAGTTCGACAGCCGCCGACCATTTTTCAAAGCCGGATTGAGCCATTTGCAAGCGCGCAATATCCAGCGACGCCAGCAATAAATAATTTGGGCTTGTCGATTGGAGCAAACTTGCCGCGCGCCGGACTTTTGCCGAATCGCCGCGAACCATAAGCATTGACGTTTGCGTCATTGAGCCCAAAAGTTTGTGCGTGGATTGAGCCGCCAAATCTGCGCCCGCGTCCATTGCCGAGATTGGCAATTTTTCGCTGAATTGTAAATGCGCGCCGTGAGCCTCGTCAACCAACAGCAACATTTTCGCCGCGTGCAAGATTTTCGCGATTTTTGGCAAATCCGCCGCCACGCCATAATAATTCGGTGAAGTTAGGATTAAAGCCTTTGCCGCCGGAAATTTTTTTATTGCCCGTTCGAGCGTTTCAATCGTCAAATTGAGCGGTATTTTTAAATCTGGCGAAAAATCTATCGGCAAAAAAATTGGTACAGCGCCGGACAAAATTAAACCCGCCATAACTGCGCGGTGCGAATTACGCGGGACGAAAACCAAATCGCCGGTTTTTAACATTGCCAAAATCATTGCTTGAATCGCGCAGGACGTGCCATTGATAATGAAAAGGCAATCGTCAGCGTGCCAAAGTTGAGCGGCGAATTTTTCGGCGTCGCGAATGCAGGAGTGGGGGCTATGCAAATCGTCAAGTTCATCCATTAGCGAGACTTCCTGGCGCAAACCTTCAGCCGTAACCAAATTTTTTAAAAGTGGGTGCGCGCCTAAGCCTTGTTTGTGACCTGGCGTATGGAACGGCAAAGCTTTATCGGCTGAATATTTTTGCATGGCGGTGGCGATTGGCGCTATAAATTTTTCTGTCAAAATAATCACTTCCAATAAACCAAAAATAAGAGGGCGCTCACGGATGAGCGCCCCCTGTGGCGCGCTTGTCACGTGATGTGACAATCCGCGCCACGCTTTTCTTTGCAACTTTCTTTTACGATAAAAGAAAGTTGATATTAATATCTTCTGTTGAAAGCGACGCTGCTGCGCCCGAGCATCGAATTATTTAAATCGTAGGAGCGGACGACGCTATTTTGCCGTTTGGATTTATTGAGCCACGCGCGCGCCTTGTACATAATTTCCTTATCGAGCGGCTTAATTTCTTCGGCGATAGCTTTAAATTCATCCATTTGGCGGTATTCGTGCGAAGGGAGCGCCTCAATTTTTTCAATTAATTGGGTACGTTGCGGAACTAACGACAGGAACATATCGATATCCTTTTTGTCGATGAATTTCAAAAGTTCGTGCGTCAAGGACAGATACGTTTGCCAAAGTTTGCGTGCCTCTGCCGTTACTTCTTCGGGGGACAAAATTTTTTCAGGCATAACCATTACCGCCTTTGCCTTGAGCTTTTTCGACGCGGGCTTTTTTCATTGCGCCGACCCACGCGTCTCTAAGTTCGCTCACAATTCCCTTAGCCTCATTCAGCATTGCCATATCGCTTTTAATATTACCCTCAACGAGCCGGTCATAAATATAATTGTACAACGGAAGCAGTTGATGCGATATTTCATAATCCATATTCAGCGTCAAGCGAAATTCGGAAATTATGCGCTGGGCTTTTTGCAACGACGTATTTGCTTCCTCAAATTTTTTTTCCTCGACAGCAACTATGCCTTCGTCGATAAATCTCAAACAGCCGTTGTACAGCATTAACGTCAACTGCTCAGGGGGCGCATTCAAAATCTGTTGCCGCCTGTATGCTTCCGCCGCATTTACCATATCGACACCATCTCCTTCCGCTATGAAAAAACATTATTGACTGAACGCGCCGGTAACGTAATTGAGTTGCGCGCCCAAAAGTGCCAATGAACTTTCCATTGCGTCATATTTCTTGAAAAGTTTTTCTTCGAACGCCGCCATCATCTTTTTGAAGTTGCTCATTTTGGTTTGCAATTCGCGCAAAAGATTATTGAGGTCGCTGTCTTCGGTAATATCCGCCGTCGAGCCGGAAACAGATTTGATACTCTTCATGCCTTGACTGAGTACGTCGCCGATTCTCTGCGCGATACCGTTGTTGCTGTACTGGTCGTCTTTGTCGAGCTTAGCAAAAATATTATAAACGACGTCCGGATCTTCCGCAATAGCCGCGCGGAGTTTGTCTTCGTCCAGAGTAAGCTGCCCCTTAGTTCCGCTTGTCGAAATACCGATTGAGTAAATCGTATTGTAACTGCCGGTAAGCCCTTCAATCCGTTCTCCAACAGCGTCGCGCAGTTCGTCAATAATCTTGCCCAAAGTCCTGTCGTGGTACAACAAACCTTCCTTAGCCTTTGCCTCCCACTTTTCAATCTGCTCATCTTTCATGGAAGATTTTTGCGATTCGGTGAGCGGCTTATAATCGCTGTTCGGTTTTTGGTCGTACCATTCATAGAGTTTCTTCAACAGCGCGTTATAATCATCAACGAAGGATTTAACTTTGTCGACAATCGCGTCGGTATCTTGCGTAACCGAAACGGTAATTTTACTGCCGCTGGTGGAGTCGACTTTGCCGTCTTCAGTGAGCGAGGAAGTCACCGCATTAAATTTGTAAATGACGCCGTTAACCGTGGCAGTATTAGCGTCAAGGTCGGTATAATCGACGCCGTCAATTTTTACAATGGCATTCGTACCGGAAATAACGGAAAATTTCCCCGTGCTGAAAGTATACGTTTCGTCAATCTCATTCAAAATGTACAATTGTTTATATTCGCCGTCTACTTCGGTTGCCGTGGTGGCTACCTCGTTTTCCGCGGTGAAGAGATTGTTGTCAGTAGTAACGTCGCCCGAGATTGTTGCGTAATATTCATATTCTCCGGTTTCTTCATTGTAGGTGTAAGTATTCACGCCGCCGCCGGCCTCTTGTATGTTAGAAAGTTCCTCAGCAGAAAGTGCCGCGTATTCGGAGGAAGTGGCGCTAAGGTTGCCGTTTTCCGATTGTGCCAATTTCATTCTGTTGAAAAATTCAGCTGCCCTGCTCGCGCCGGAATCGTCTTCGTTCATTTTCAAGATAATCTGATTGGACGAGCCGCTCTCTTTGTTGTAAATTGAAAATCTGTCTTGAACCGAATCGTAAGTAGCGCGAACATTCGTGCCGAGGCTGTTAATATTCGAAACCAAATCGTTGAAAGTATAACCATTTGCAAGCTGCGAATAAGTAACGTCAATGGTATTTGAAGGACCGACATTTTGAACAGTGCCGGTGCCGGTTGCGCCGTCCACGAAGGTATAAGTGATTCTGCCGTCGCCGGTTGCCCGCAAGGTAATTGAATTGTTGTCGGTAAGCTCATATTCCTCGGCGTCGATAAGCACAGTGCCGACTTGCCCGCTGTCTGTGGTAGAATAATTGTTTTCACTTGTAACTCCAAAGAAATCTGCAAGGCTTGAAAGGGCGGTTTCAGTGTCGCCGTCACTGCCCGATTGAGTTGCCGAATATTCGCCGTTGTCGATACCGAACAGCGCGGACGCAAATTTCAAAGACGCGCTCGATGAGCTGACGCTGAAACTCAATGAGCTGCTGCCGCCAACATAGCTTGTAGAAAATTGGATTGTGCCACTTTCACGATCCGAAGTTTGAACATATTCAGCGGTGATATCAGCGCCCGCGTCTGCAAATTTTTCGTTGAGCTTTTCGATAAATTCGCTAACGGTAAGCGTGCCAATATCCGAAAACGCCATCGAAATTGAGCTGCTTACATTATTTGAACTGTTGTAACCGTCATTTACCGTATAACTAAATTCAAGATTTGTCGAGCCGGAATAAGTTTGCCCAGTGTAGCCCATAAATTCAATCAACTTTGTGGAGGTTGTCATATCAACCATACCCGTTGACGAAATTGTTGCCGGCGCTGAAGGAATTGCAAAATTATCAGCGGTAGATATTTTGAAGGCAAGCGTGCTGTCCGAGCCGTATTGGGTGCTGACGAAAGAAAGTTGCCCGTTTTTAAATTCAGCTTGAACTTTGCGAAGACTATTTTTAAGGTCGTCTTCTGTAGCGTCACTTATCGCCGCGCTGATTTTGGAATTGAGATTTTTAACAAAGTCACTAATTGAAACGTCCGAAGCAAGGTCGGCGTAAGTAATGTTGATAGTTCCGGTGTTGCCGGTATCAGTTCCGAGAGTAAACGAAAAAGCGGTTTCGGTTGCCTCGTCGCCTTTGTATGTGGCTAAGCGTGACATTGCGTTTGCAAATTCGTCCGAATCCACGCCGAACATTTTGCCGAACAACCTTGAAACGTCTTGAGTGCCGTTAAGATTGGTGGCAGTTCCGGAAACTTTCGCGCGCTCAATCGCCTGTGTAACTTCGACTGTGTGCGATTCAGTCAACGAAACATTTGTAGAAACGGAAATGTTGAATAAATCTTCGTTGTTGCTGACTAATTCGTCGCCGCTGCCGCCGTCGCCCACGCTGAAAGAAAATGCAACGGTGTCGCCGTCCACAATATTTTTCTTGCCGTCTTCGTCATAATAGGTAATTTGCTCTTCTTCGCCTGTTACGAATTTGTATTCTTCGCTCGCGGTTATCATTGTCTTTGAAGAGCTGTCGACAACCCAATTGCCCTTCACGTAATTTGAAACGGTGACGTTGCCGGAAGAATCCTGTTCGGTTTTTTTGGATAAATTGCCTTTGGTATCCGTGATTATCGTTTCGGCTGAGCCGTCGCTATTCGTCGTGGTGGTAACCGTGCTGCCGTCCGTTTTTGCCAAAGTTGTGGTAGTTGTGCCGTCGCCGTTATCCGTTGTGGTGAGTGTACCATTTGGATCGGAACTTTTAACGGTTTGAGATGAGAATTGGGTAAAAAGCGCCTCCGCCAATTGAGTACTGCTGGTACTTCCGGTATTTTGAGCTTTGAGCTGAGCTGTGCCGATAAGGTAAGCCGCGGACGCAAGCTGTCCAACCTCCACGTAATGCGTCATATTCGGCGCTGTGGCGTTTGCCGTTGCTGAAACGGTTGCCTCGTTGCTGCTGGACGCGCCGCGCGCATTCATTGTATTGGACATCTTATATTGCGAAAGAGTTGACACGCTGAAAGTTTGAACTTGCCCGTATAAATCGAGATACTCAGCCTTTTTCCACTCGTTGGAAGTGTACTTTTGCTGCATCTTGTCATATTCATTTTGTTTGCTCATCATTCCGACTTTAACCATTGATTCGATATCGAGCCCTGAGCCGGACAAGCCGTAAATTCCATTAACGCCCATTATAAACCCCTCCTTGGTGCGTATTTAAAAATGAGCGCCAAGCCCTAAACAGTAACTTGACGCTCTGTGCGGGTTAACACCGCCCTAAATTAAAAAATTCAACGCTTAAAATTACTCGCCGATTAGATTAAATCATGCGCTCTCGTCAACAAAAGTTCCGATAAACGCGTCCATCCAGATTTTGGACTTGACCATGTTTTTAACCATTTCCTCCGGCGGCAACTCTTTGATAACTTCGTTAGTTTCCTTGTCAACCAAACGTACCGACATAACACCGGCTTCTTGATGATAATTGAAGTGGAGATTGGCGTTGATTTTGCTCATAAGCTGATTGAGCTCTTGAGTGATATTGTCGAGCGCCTTTTCGTCAATCGGTTGTTTGATTTGGACTTCCGTATCGTCCGGCTGCTTTTTCTTCGAAGTGTTGTCCGCGTCGGTTGTGATGCTTTTGCCGTCGATAACGAAACGACTTTGGGTTTCCACCGTCGCTGCAGGCGAGTCAAAATTGGCAGTGGACTGGCTCGCATTTTCACGAGAACTTCCAACATTGACTTTTTCAGCCGCACCTACGACGACTGCCGCTGATACGACATCTTGTAGCTTCCCTACCATAATAATTCATCCTCCTTAAAATATGCCACTCGAAATCTGCGGTTGCATTGTAGAAGTTTTTGCCGCCGTTTCTACTTGGCGTTTATTTCAGAGGCAGGGCGTTATGCAAATCGACATTTCCCAATTGCGCCGCCGCCTTCTGATTTTCTTCTTGTATCGCCCGATAAATTTCGCCGCGATATATCTTTATATCCCTTGGTGCATCAATCGCAATTCGCACGTTCTCTCCCTGAACTTCAACGACATTTATGACGATATTATCGCCAATCATAATCTGCTGGCGAGGTTTTCTCGTCAAAACCAGCATTTATTTTGCCTCCTTCTTTTGGTCGGGGAAGAGCCGCTCCTTGGTTGTGTAGTTGGTTTTTTCCAGCACAAGTTGTTTTGCCTGCATATTGTCGGTATTTAAAATGATTGGTGCAAGCAAATTCGCCGTCATATAACGGATACTGTAATTCGGAATTGTGATAAGCGCGTAATAGGAAATTTTGTCCTGCTCCTTGATGTCCAATTCCTTTATGCTGTCGTCGTCAACTTCGAAAGTATAATTTGGAAAGAACAAGAACGGCACCGTAAGCAAGAATGCCAAATCCGGCGTTTTCAAGGACTGCATAAAATAGTACGGGCTTTCCTCGTCATAGGGCAGAATTACAAATTCGTGTTCCTCTTCGAACGCAGGGATGCCGTCTTTGAAATGCACTATGCGCTTTTCGTCAATCTCAAGTTCACCAAATCTGCTGGTCTTAACCTTTCTCATAAGTTCCGATCCGCCTCCATTATACAAAAAAATCTTTGACATTTCTACTAAGATTTAAGCGTAAATATCATACTCATTCATTGTAACCCAACGCCGGATAAAGCCTTTGTCCGTCATGTAAGTTTCGGCAGAGCCGCGATTGTAACGGATATCAGCAAAGGGCGTAGTTTCAATTTCCGCCGTGACGTCGCCGCGTTCAGTTTCGCCGATAATTTCGGATTCATTTACCCGAATTGTCGGACCGTCCATAAGTTCCAGACTGATAACCGAATGCGCGTCATACCTTGCCCAGAAATTATTCATAACCTGCTGAAGGATATCGTCGCCTGGTTTGGCGCCGTCTTCTGCGCGCGTCCAGGCTTCTTCAGTTCGCCGCGAAGTTCCACGTCGAACGTCGGATAAACCTTTTTGCCCAAATTCGCGCGTCAAATCGGTTAAATTTCGTGCGCCGTAAGCTCTGCGGCTTTGATAGCTTTGAATATCCGTCGTTGGTTGCGAAATGGTTTTATTGGAACGCGCCTGTTCGTCATTCGTGTGGATTTGCGCAGGAACTACCTTACTTTCTTCAAGGTCTGCGTGTGTTTGCCGGATTGAAGTTTGCGGCAATGCGTGACGTATGTTCAATCTTAGTATTGTCATTGTCTATTTCACCCCCCGCTTTGAAAATCCTGCCGCCGAAAAAAATTTTACAGATAATCTGCCAAAGACTGCGGCAAGACCCTTCCGCCAAGAGACAGTGACAAATTATATATAGTTGTCATTTCCATAAGCTTTGTTGCAAGCTCCGCAATATCGGTACTGCTGACATTGGTAATATCTTCGGTAATAACGGTGCTTTGATTGTCAAGCATATCTTGAACGCTGGTATAAAGTTGGAGGCGTGCGCCCATGCTGGTTTGCGAAATTACAAGCGTGGAATGAGCCACGTCCGCCAAAGTTATTCCGTCGGAGCTGAGCCAACGTGAATCTACGGCGTCAACTTTTTCGTAAACGGTGAGCAAATTATTCAGCATTGCCGAGCCGGAATACTCATTGCCGGAATATTCGTCGTCGAAAATATCAGTGCCGAACATATCTTGTCCGGTTAAATTGACAATATCGCTGGCGGTATCCGTTGCGCCGTTCAACTTAACCATGGAAATGTGCTTATTATCGCCGCTGTAGGTTACGACTTGCTGTTGAATTGTGGTAAAAGACAGCGCCGTTGTCGAGCCGCCCATTGTGACTTCCAGTCCGCCTTTGCCCATTGAATTTATAATTCCCTGGTTGCTGAAATAATCGCTGACTTTGAAGGGCTCATATTCGTAATCGCTGTAAGCCTCGACGGCTGCTTGAACTATACTTTCGCTGAGTCCGGTATCGCTTGCGATTTGGGAAATGTAAGTATCCGAATCGCTGGAAGTGGCAATTCTGTTGAGCGCGATAGCCAAATTTTCAGTGACGGTATCGGAATCGGCAGTACCTTCAGCAATAGCCGTGATTGTATCTGAATCCGCGTTTTCAATTCTGCTGACTGCAACAGTTTCGGAAATTCGAACATCGCCCGCCGCGTATTCCGAGGCGTCAACTTCGCTTATGGAATTAACGCCGCTTGCGATAACGTCTTTGTAGCCGTCCGTCATAAATTCTTCGCTGTAAATATAGCCGGTGTGGGTGTCAAGGTAAAAAGTATCGCCCGCGCTGTTTTCGAGCGTCAGCATTTGGTAAAGCGAAACGTTGACGTCGCCTTGAGTATCTCTGAAAAATTCTGCCTGTTTGGCGTCAAGATTTTTGGCTAAGCCGCGTTCAACCTTATCGCTGGACATTGTAAAGGGCTGCGTCAAATCCTTTTGTCCGGAAAACAAGAAACGGTCGCCGAGCTGATAATTGCAATTTGACATGATTTGGTCGACAAGCGCGCTCATTTCCTGCGCGATAGCCTTTGAGTCAGATTGCGAAAGATAACCGTTCGCCGCTTGGTTTGTTTTAGTTTCAAAAGTTTTGATATGATCAGCCATTTCGGTGATAATGTTATCGGAGTTTTTCATCCACGAAATTGCCGTATTGACATTCGCGGTATATTGGGTATTTTCGTTTTCGGTAAACTGGTAGCGCATCAAATGAGTATAACCGATTGGGTCATCGCTGCCTCTGTGGATTGAGGAACCGTCCGCCTGTTCGAAGAGTTTCTGCTGCGCGGCGTAGGTTTTGTTGAGCGATTTTTTGTAGTTGTACATGAACTGCACGCTGCTCATGCGAATTGCCATTTTAATTACCTCCCAACTGCGCCGGTGCTATTGACAAGCCGCTCTAAGCATTCGTCCATTGCACTAAGGCAACGTGAGCAAGCGCCGAAGCCCTTTTGAAATTTAATCATATCGCCGAGTTCTTCGTTCCAGTCAACGCCGTTTGTACTGTCGCGCCAATTTTCGATTTGATTCATAATAATATCCTGTTGGCTGATATTTGTATCCATGGCATTTGAATCGACGCCGAGTTGAGCCATTGCCGATTGATAATAGGAATTGAAACTCACTCCGCCGATTGCATTCTGCGTATCGTAAGTTCCCAGGTACTTAGTAACCGCCATGGTAGGAATACGTTTTTCAGAAATGATACTTGACAAATTCATATTGAAAAGTTCGCTGATATAAACGGCGTTAGTTCCGTCAGCGGTGCGGTCGCCCCATTCAATGAGGTGTTCGCCGACTTCAGCCAAAGTCATTGTCGAATCAAAATTCTCGCTGGTATCGTAAGCCGTCGCCGCCGCTATGTACCGGTAGCCGCCGGTTTCTTCGAAGACAGCGTTTGTTTGCATTGCCGAAAGAAGCTGAACGCCGGTTAATTTGACGATCTCGCCTTTCTCGTCTTTGCGCATAATTCCGGTCGGCTCTTTGATTGTGACATAATTAAATCTGCCGCTGGAGTCGTAATTGTAAATATATTCAACGTTACTTTCGCCGAAAAAGTTTACAGTGTTCGGAATTTGGGTTTTCGTACCGTCGCTGTTGTAAACGGTATCGCCGTATTGATCGGTTGCCTCTTTGAGTTCGCCGCGCAAATCGTAGCCCTGTTTGTGGACGTCGTTAAGCGTGGTCATCATGTACGCCGCCATATTCGACAAATTATCGATGTATTCTTTGCATTCGTCAATGGAATCAAACTGAGCCTTCAGAATACCGGTTTGCGGCTTGAAGGCGATATCGCTCTCTTCGATTTTAATTTCGTAGTCGACGACGCCGTAATCGACGCCGTATTTGGAACTTGCCACGCCGTTTGACATAGCCAAATGCAGTCTGTCAACGCCCGCGACAAGCGTAACGCCGCCGGTTGAAATTTCATACGATCCGACGCTGGTTTCGTGTACGCTTACAGCAACGTATTCCGAAAGTTTATCTGCCAAAACGTCGCGTTGGTCGCGCAGGTCATTTGCTGACAAACCCGCCGCTTCCTTTGCAACAATAGTACCGTTCATTTCCGCAATATCTGACAAAATCTGATTGATATCACGAACATAAACGGCAAGCTCATCGTATTTGTCTTCAATTTGGTCGCGCAGTTGTTGAGAGGCGGTTTTCATTGTATCGCTGAGAATTTTGCCCTTCTCGACAACTGCAACGCGGCTTGCGGAATCAGAGGCGCTCGTTGACAAATTCAGCCAGGATTTATAAAATTCCTTCATGGCGTTTTCAATGCCGCTGTCGGTGGAGTCGTTGAAAATGGCTTCGACTTTGTCATAGTTTTTCGCCATAGCCTCGTAGTAACCCTGTTTAGAAATTTCGGCGCGGAATTGAACATCCGCATAAGTATCGCGCGCGCGCGTCAATGAAACAACGTCAACGCCCGTACCGAGTGCAAATTTGGTGCTGTAGTCGGCTGGCGTTGCAACCGGATTGACCGCTTGCCGCGAATATCCTTCGGTGTCCGCATTTACGATATTGTGACCAACCGTGTTCAATGACAGCTGATTTACATATATGCCGCGAACCATTGTGTTTAGTCCTGTAAAAGTTGCCATCGCAATTAGCTCCTTTGTGAGTAAAGCTTAGACATTGGTATCAAAAATGCGGCGGTTGCTCTGAGTGCCGGTGGTTGCCTCCGCGCCGTACGCTACGTTTGTTGAACTGCGCGACATGACGTTGATATTGAAATTCACAAAATCCATACCGTTTTTAGTCAAGCGTTTCAAAGTAGCCGTTGCATTTTTAATTTGCGTCTGAAGATTATTCGCCTGTTTCAAAAGACTTTCCGCAACGTCGCGTTTACCGCTTTGCTCCTGCGAATTTAGGAAATCGCTGAAATTTTTGGCGCGCATTCTGTCCAAAAAATTTTGTGAGCGTATCGAATTTCCGGAAAGTTCCTTGATAACGGGCTCGATCTTCCGAACAGCCTGTACCATATCCAGCGAATTTTTTTTGAGTAAATCGGTCAATTCGGCGAACAATTTCAGCAGTCGATTGCAAAGAATTGTCTGTTCCCTCAAAATAGCAATTACCTCGTCCATTATCCACCTCGATTGTCAATTCAAAGCTCTAAGCTTGATAGTCGAATTTCTGCTGGTGAGTGACGATACCGCCGGATTTGCCGTAAGTTGGCTGGACGGCGGCGTTGCTTAAACGGTTGAGATGATACTTGACGGCGTCCAATGCGCCCTGCGCGAGAACTTGATTATTGTCCCGAATTTTGACAGCCGCGTTAACGTTTTTGGTGAGCAATTTGTGTAAGCTGACAAGCCGATTTTCGATAGCCCGCGTGGGGGCGTTTCTGTACAAATCTTCGGCTTTGGTTGCGGCGGAAATTGCGCTGTTGGTTTTGGAAAGTTCGTGCAGGATATTTCTGCGCTGAATTTCGAGGCTCTCAATTTTCGCGGCGATAAGTTGTTCTTCGTCGAGGATTTTGGACAAGCCGCTCATATCGATAAGTACGAGGGCGTTGTGTTTTTTTTCGCCAAGTTTCGTCAAGCCGTCATAAGCCAGACAAATTTTTCCGAGAACGTCAATTAATTCTTCCCACATATTTTGCCGCCTCAGAATCTGGTCAAGAGGATACTTGCTGCGATATTTTCTGCCGAAACGTTGTAAGTGCCGGCGGAAACTGCCTGCTCGTATTGTTTGACCTTATCTTGACGAACTTCAGACTCACCGCGCAATTTCTTCAGAATCTCGCTAAAACTTTGAGCTTCCTTCGACAGCGAAAGTTCGTCGCGTTTTTGAATGTTGCGCGCGCCGGTAGCGGAATTTGCATAGCGCGTTGCAACGACTGCGTTTGAAGAATACAGATTCGCCATCGAATTTACATTATTGACAATCATGACTTTCACCACCCGTGAATTTTTGCCGCCAACTCCATTTGAATTGACGGTTTCGTTTAATAACATATCGAAAAAAAAAGCGCGACTCTTAAGCCTCGCTTGCATTTTAACATTATTTACAATCTAATTTTGAAAAATTTCTTCCCGCCGATGTACAGGTAAAACGCGCCGGTGTTGACGTGAATTTTCATGACGCCGATATTTTCTTTGGCGCGCCCCTAACGCGGAGAATCTAATTTTCTTTGATACCGAATTTTTTTTGCAATTCGCAATTTTAGCCCATTGCCTTGTTTAAAATCTAATTTTGAAAAATTTCTTCCCTGCCGATGTACAGGTAAAATGCGCCGGTGTTGACGTGAATTTTCATAACGCCGATATTTTCTTTGGCGCGCCCGCAACGCGGCGGATCTAAATCTTCTTCGATACCAAATTTTTCAGCAAGTTTAATCATAAAATGACCGGTGAAGACGTTTAGCATTTCGGAAACTGCGTCGTATTCTTCTTCGAGCGAATCAATTTGAAAATGCTCGTAAGCTTCGGCAATTTCGCGCAGAATTTTTTCTTCAGCCATAATTCCAATCACGAACGCGATTTTGCCCTCAGTTCTGACGCTCGCGCCGAAATTTGCTGACGCCGGAAGAGCCGCCGCCGATATCTTCACAATTTTTGAATCAAGCGTATCGAAAATAAATTCCTGGAAACTTTTAACAATCTCTGCGGCAATTTCGTAATCCAGCTGAATTACGTGAAACAGCGCAGAATAACATTCCTTGAAAGAATTTGACTGTTCCCAATCAACGCTGCTCATTGACTTTCGCCGCCAAGAGCCGCCGCCTTTTTCAAATTTTTAGCACGAACTCGTTTCATTGTTTCCACTGCGCGAACAATCTGCTCTTTGGTGTAAGGTTTTTGAATAAAATCGATGGCGCCCATTTTCAGCGTTTGCATTAATTTTTGCGGCGTACCGGCGGACGACAGCATTACAATTGGAACAAGCGGCGTGACTTCGCGCATAACCTGCAACGCCTCAATTCCCCCAACTTCCGGCATGACGATATCCAAAATGACGCCGTCCGGTTCGTGCTCCAAATCCAGCGCGATTGCGTCTTTGCCATTCGCCGCCTCAATTACTTCACAATCAAGTTTTTCTAATTCATCGCGCAGCTTTTTTCTCAAAAGTTTTGAATCGTCCACAATCAATATCAGAAATTTTTTATCGTCACTGGATTTAACCGGCGTTCCCTTAGAAATTTGCCCTTCATTTTCCACTACAATACCCCTCCCAGAATTTTTAAGCTCAATCCTGTTGTAATTCTAACATTAGCCAAAAAAACGGTCAAGAATCAGTATCAACTTTCTTTTGGCGCAAAAGAAAGTAGCAAAGAAAACAGCCCGCCGGATAATTCGCTTCACGCTCATTAGCGGCGGGCGGGTTCGGGCGCGCGTCCTGCGCGCCTCGGAGTTCGATTTGGTTTTGAAAAATTTATTCGGTCGCCGGAACTTTCATTTTGACAATGAACATCACTAAAAACAAACAGCCCAGGCTAACCGCAAGCCCTAACCAGCCATTTTGAGTAAAGCCGTCCACCAAATAGCCGACGATACAGCACGCCGAAACCGTCAGCACATATGGCACTTGAGTTGCAACGTGTTCAAGATGGCTGCATTGCGCACCCGCAGACGCCAATATCGTTGTATCGGATATCGGCGAAGCGTGGTCGCCGCCAACCGCCCCCGACAATATTGCCGCTATGCACAATACCAACATTTGATAAGTTTCTGGCGCTAAAGTTATTACCGCCAATGCGATTGGTATCAAAATGCCGAAAGTTCCCCAGCTCGTTCCGGTTGCAAAGGCAAGCCCTATCGCCACTAAGAAAAATATTACCGGCAAAAATACTGCCATTGACGCGTGTTCGTGGACAATCATTCCAACGTAGCTGCCCAAATTCAAATAATCGTTGCCGCAAATTCCCGACAAAGTCCACGCCAGGCACAAAATAAATATCGCAGGAACCATCGCCTTGAAGCCCTGCGCGAAACATTCACAGAACTCAGCGAATTTGATAACGCCGCGCGGCAAATACAACAGCCCAATGAATATCAGCGAAATAAAACTGCCCAAAGCCAGCGCCGCCGAAGCGTCACAATCTGCAAAGGCGTCTGCGATAGATTTGCCGTCGTTAATGCCGCCGGTGTACAGCATACCGTAAATACACGCCGCAATCAGCACCAGGAGCGGCAAAACTAAATCGATAATTTTTCCGTTGCCGCCCGAATTTTTTTCTTCGTCGGCGGTGTTTTTATATTCGGCGGGAATTTCAAATTTCTGAACAGCTTTGCCCATCGTCGCATAGTCGCGCCCACTCACGATTATAAAAATCATAAATACCATTGTCAAAATCGCGTACAGATTGAAAGGTATCGTCTCCAAAAACAGCGCGAATCCGTCAATGTTTGTTCCCTCCGGCAACGACGAGCCTACCGCCGCCGCCCAGCTTGAAACCGGCGCAATTATGCAAATCGGCGCAGCTGTCGCGTCAATTATGTAAGCCAGTTTTGCACGGGCGATTTTGAATTTGTCAGTCACAGGGCGCATTACCGTTCCGACTGTCAAACAGTTAAAATAGTCGTCAATGAAAATCATCATTCCCAGTAACGCCGTCAAGCCCAGCGCAGATTTTTTTCCGGAAATGACGCGGCGCGCCCATTCGCCATAAGCCCGCGTTGCTCCGGATTTTGTTATCGCCGCAACAATTATTCCCAAAATCGCCAGGAACGCCAAAATATTTACGTTGCCGCCTATTTTGCCCGACATTATTTCAAAAAATGTGATTATCGATTTTAAAAAGTCGCCGTCCGTGAATAACATTGCGCCGGAGAATATTCCGATTATCAGCGAAAAATAAACTTCCTTAGTCAACAGCGCCAAAATGATTGTGATTATTGGCGGCAAGAGTGATACAGCTGATGTTTCCAATTTTTAACAGACCTTTCAACTAAAAATAAAATGTGCGGCTGGCGCGGCTATTAAAATGCTAATGATTGTGCGCTCAAGGAACAGGATAAACAATTCCGGCAGATTCACAGGGATTTTCGAGCCCAAAATCAATCCGCCGACTTCGGACAAATAAATCAGTTGCGTTACCGAAATTACCGCCACGATGAATTTTGACATTGGCACGGTAATTGTTTTCGCGGCAATGATTGACGGGGTAAACATATCTGTAAAGCCGACTATCATTGTTTTGGAAACTTCGGCGGCTTGCGGCACGTCCAACAAATTCAGCAACGGCAAAAATGGCAATCCAAGCACTTCAAAAATCGGAGTGTGATTAGCCAATACAAGCGCCAATGTTCCTATGCACATTACAACCGGCAACACGCCAAACCACATACCCGCCGCATTTTTAAAGCTGCTCTCCATGAACTGCGCGAAACCTTTATGTTCAGCTACGCGTTGTTTCGCCAATGCTAAACCATATTGCAGCGACGAATTATAACCGCGCGGCAAACTTTCGCCCATCGCTTTGCCTTTTACAAGGTATTCGTCCTTCTTCAATGACAGCGGCGGGATTCTTGGAATAATCAATGCGCAGACAATTCCTATCGCGCAGATTAACAAATAATACGCGCCGAAATATTCCATCAAGCCGACCTGCGCGAGTACCACGATTGAAAATGTTATCGAGACCGCGGAGAATGTTGTTGAGATAATCGCCGCTTCACGCTTTGAATAGTAACCGCCTTCATACTGATTCGCCGTCAACATTACGCCCAATGTTCCGTCGCCTATCCAACTTGTTATGCAGTCGACAGCTGCGCGACCTGGAATTGTGAAAACCGGACGCATTATCTTTGTCAACATTGCGCCGATAAATTCAAGCAAACCAAAATCTAACAGCAATGGCAATAACAATCCTGCAAGCAAAAATATTACCACCAAAACTGTTAGCAAATCATTCAGCACAAAGCCGCCATTGTCCGGCGAAGTTATCATGTGAATTACGCCGCTTGATTCGTCGTCCGCGTCCACGCCAAGATACGTCAGCCAAATGAATACCGCGCCGATTATTCTAATCAAAACCCAAATAGCTGTTGTCGAAAATGTATTCGCAACTATCGGGTACGTTGCAATGAAATTCGGTTTGCCCAAAAATATTATTCCCAGTACAGCCGACATTGTAACGATTATCACGCACAGCAGCGGTAAAAAATCACTTACCGACTGACTGATAAAATCGGCGATGATTTTTACAACAATTGTCCACTGATCGTCATACTGTACGGGAATCATGAACAATGCAATTCCAATGATTGACGGAACTAGAAAACCGGCAAGTGAACCTTTCTTTTTACCCATAAAAATTATTGATACTCCCTTCGACAATTTTAAGTCAACGGGCGTATTTTACAGCAAAAATTTTCTAAAGTCTATTGATTTTACTTGCCAAAACTCCCGCGCCGAATCCGTTATCGATATTCACAACAGAAACGCCGGACGCACAACTATTCAGCATTGCAAGCAAAGCTGCTAATCCATTAAATGACGCGCCATAACCAACGCTCGTCGGCACGGCAATAACCGGCTTATCCGTCAAGCCGCCGATAACACTTGCAAGCGCGCCTTCCATTCCGGCAACCACGATTATAACATTCGCCGATTTAATTTCTTCCATATGAGCAAAAAGCCGATGAATCCCCGCCACGCCGCAATCGTACGCAGTCTCAACGGTATTGCCCCAAAGATACGCAGTCAAGCGCGCCTCTTCACAAACCGGCAAATCGCTTGTACCGGCGCTGACAATCAAAATTTTTTTATCTGCGCGACGCTCAATAATTTTCCGGTCAACATAAATCATTTTGGAAGTTTCGTCAAATTTAGCTTCCGGCACGGCATCAAGCAGAAATTGATATTTTTCAAAATCTGCGCGAGTGGCGATTAAATTTCCAGTGCTGCGCTCATACAGCGATTTAAAAATGGCGCGTAGTTGCTCCTTAGTTTTACCGGCGGCGTAAACAACTTCGGGGAAACCTTGCCTGAGTTCGCGCGCGTGGTCGATATTCGCAAAGCCCAAATCTTCCACGCCAAAATTTTTCAGTTGATTAATCGCCTCGGTTTCGCTGACGTTGCCGCTTTTATATTCGCGCAGGATTTTTAACAAATTTTCTTCAGTCAAATTAATCACGCTCCAAATTTTACTTGAAATATTTTACAGCGCCGGTATAATTTAGGCAAATAAATTTTGGGGGCTGATAATATGAAGATTGCAGTAGTTGCCGCCAATGGCAAAGCCGGTCGTTTAATCGTTGAGGAAGCTGTTAATCGTGGTTTGGACGTTACCGCTATTACTCGCGGCGAAAATAAATCTGTCGCGCAGAAGTCTATCTCGAAAGATATTCTTGCTTTGACGAAGGACGATTTGAAAGATTTCGACGTGATTATTGACGCGTTTGGTGCGTGGAAACCGGAAGAACTTTCAAATCACACTAAAACCAGTCAGCACCTTTGCGATTTAATCAGCGGCACTGAAAAGCGTTTGTTAATTGTTGGCGGCGCTGGAAGTCTTTTCACCAACAAAGAACATACTGCTCAAGTTATGGGCGCGCCGGATTTCCCCGATACTTTTAAACCGCTCGCGCAGGCACAGGCAAATGAACTTTTCGCGCTCCGCAAACGCAATGATGTTAAATGGACGTTCATTAGCCCCGCCGCCGATTTCCAAGCCAAGGGCGAACGCACCGGCAAATACATTTTGGCGGGCGAAGAATTTACCGTCAACAGCAAAGGCGAAAGTATTATCAGCTACGCCGATTATGCCGTTGCAATGATTGACGAGGCAACCAAGGGCAACCACATTCAGCAAAGAATTTCCGTCGTTCGCGAATAAATTTGTAATTTCCATTTCGATATTGTAAAATAAAAGCCGTCCCCTAAATTCGGGAAGGCTTATTTTTTTTGAAACGGAGCAATTTTTTAAAAGTGATTTTGAAATATTTTCTGCGCAACATTGACGCGCGCAAACGTCAAGGGATTTTCGCCGGAATGATCGGTATCTGCGCGAATCTTTTTTTGTTTGCAGCGAAATTCGCCATTGGAATTTTGAGCGGCGCGGTTTCGCTGATTGCCGAGGCGTTCAATAATTTGTCGGATATGGGCACTTCAATTGTAATGCTGTTGGGATTTAAAATTGCCGCGCAACCCGCCGACGAACGCCACCCGTTCGGTTATGGCAGAGCGGAATATTTGGCGGGAGTTTTAGTCGCGGTGGCAATTATTTTTGTCGGGATTAATTTATTCGCCAGTTCGATTAAAGCGCTCATTCAGCCCAACGACATTGATATCGACGAATTTACTTTTGCCATGCTGATTATGTCAATCGTGGTGAAAATCGGGCTGACAATTTTTTATCGGCGCGTTGGCAAAAAAATTTCTTCGGCGGCAATGTTTACCGCGGCGACCGACAGCCTTATGGACTGCATTTCAACCGGCGTTGTAATTTTGACAATGATTGTTTACCAAATTTTTGACATTAACGCTGACGGATTCGCGGGAATTTTCGTTTCGGCAATTATTTTTTATGGCGGCTGGAAATCTCTAAAAGAAACGTCATACCCGCTTTTGGGCGAAGCGCCCGCGCCTAAATTAATCGACGGGATAAAAACTATGATTTTGCAGACGCCGCAAATTTTAGGCGTCCACGATTTGATAATTCACGACTACGGACCGAATCACGGTTTCGCTTCAGTTCACGTGGAAATGTCGGCGCATTTGGATTTGCTGACTTCGCACGAAATTATTGACAAAATCGAGCGGCGGCTCAGCACGGAATTTAATTTGACGGTGATTTTGCACGTTGATCCGATTGACACCGATAACGCGGAAAATGCGAAACTTGCTGCCGTTGCGAAGGAAATTTTGACTTCCATTGACGCGCGGCTGACTTTGCATGATTTTCGCGTTGTTCCGTACAAAGCCGGACGAAAATTTTTATTCGATATCGCCGTGCCGCAAAATTTCCCGCTGACTGACAGGGAAATTCGCCGCCGTTTTCAAATTTCGCTGAGCAAATTCAATCCGAAAGATTATGCGGCAATTCACTTTGACCATCAATATTGCTGACGGCTTGAGCTGCGTGCAAGATAACGAGCGCCGCGTGTTCGAAAGTCAACCCGCCCTGCAAAAATACCGTGAATGGTTCGCGCAGAGGTCCGTCCGCCGAAATTTCGATTGACGCGCCCTGTACGAAAGTTCCCGCCGCCATTATGATTTTGTCGGTGTAACCTGGCATATCCCACGGTTCGGGCGCGGCGAAAGAATCTACCGGCGAAAATTCCTGCACTGCGCGACAGAATTTTATCAAGTTGTCGGCGGATTTTAATTCGATGGCTTGAATGATATCTGCGCGATTTTCATTTGGCAACGGCGAAGTTTTAAATCCCAATTCGGAAAAAATTCCTGCCGCAAAAATTGCCGCCTTCAAAGCCTGTGCCGTAACGTGCGGCGCTAAAAATAATCCTTGAAATAAAAGGCGCGGCGTTCCCAAACTTGCGCCGAGCTCATTCCCCATACCAGGCGCTGTCAATCTGTAGGACGCCAATTCAACCAAATCTTTTCGCCCAACAATATATCCGCCGGTTGGAGCAAGTCCGCCGCCAATATTTTTAATCAGACTGCCGGCAACAATATCAGCGCCAACTTCGACAGGCTCGGAAGTTTCGACAAATTCGCCATAACAATTATCAACGAAAGTCACGCAATGCGGATTGACAGCTTTAATCGCCGCGCAAATTTTTTCGATATCGGAAATGGTGAGCGGCGAACGCAAAGAATAACCGCGGGATCTTTGAATCAGCGCCAGCTTTGTTTTGGAAGTCACGGCGTTTTTAATTTCGTCAATGTCAACTTTTCCGTCGCGCAGGGCAATTTCTTTGTAACCAACGCCAAATTCTTTCAATGAGCCTCGCGCAGGATTTTTCCAGCCAATAACAGTCTGCATTGTATCGTAAGGCTCACCGGTCACGGAAATTAATTCGTCACCTGGGCGCAAAATCCCAAATAAAACCGTAGCCAGTGCGTGAGTGCCGCTGACAAATTGCGTACGTACGAGCGCAGATTCCGCCTTGAAAATTTCTGCAAAAAGTTCGTCAAGTTTTTCACGCCCAATATCGCCGTAAGCATAGCCGGTTGTCGTTTTAAAATGAGCGTCCGAAACTTTCAACTTTCGCATTGCGTTTAAAACTTTCGCGGTATTAATCGCCGAAATTTCGTCAACGTGCTCAAAAATTTTTTCAACTTCGCGCAGAATTTTTTTCCTCAAATCCAAGATTTTAACCTCCGTCAAAAAATTATTTAACCTTTCGCTTGCAAATGCCGATTAAATAATATAAAATGTAAAAAAATAGTCAAGGATTTTTTTCAAGGAAGGGTGATTTATAATGGCGACGATTACAAATATGGTCGGATCGGGTAATACTTCGTTGTTCAACAATTATTCGACGCAGAGCCGCAAAAGTTCGCTCAATAGCCTCTGGAGCAATTACGGTAATTTTTCCGCGAATGCTGCAACAGCGCTTGCCGGTCTCAGCGAAATTAAATCAAATGTTTCTTCGGTCATGTCAAGTTACAACACCGCCAAAGATACTTTTTACACGGAATTTGACGATAATATGTCCGCGCTCGGTAAAGCTGCCGAGAATATGAAAAATCTCACAATCGACGTGGGCGAAAATCCTATCACGAAAACTGAAGAAGTCGACGAAGACGGCAACAAAATCACTAAAACCACTTACAGCAAAGGTATGCAAAGTGCGCTCGACACCGTTCAAGATTTGGTAAACAGCTACAACGATACGATTAGTTTTCTGAAGGACAACAGCGAAGTTTCAGCGCGCGTCGGAAGAATGGCCTCCAATTTCGGCGATACAACTTATCGCTCCGCCAATTACGAATCCATCGGTATAACTGTCGGAAGTGACGGCAAACTCACTATTGACGAAGATACACTTGCTGAATCTATTGCCAATAATCCGGACAAAGTTTCAAGTATTCTCGGCAAAGGCGGACTCGCCGGTAAAGCCACTCAGCATATCGATACGGCTAACAGTCAGCGCGACCAACTTTTCCCCGCCGCAAAATCTATGCTCGGCAATGAACTTTCCGCCGCCGCCCTCTACACCGGTAAATCTTTTATCAATATGACGTCTATTTCAAATATCGGTAACCTCGTCAATATGATGTTCTAAAGTAATATCAACTTTCTTTTATCGTAAAAGAAAGTTGCAAAGAAAAACGTGGCGCGGATTGTCACATCACGTGACAAGCGCGCCACAGGGGCGCTCATCCTTGAGCGCCTTTTTTTATTGATATATCGGTTAATCTTGCTGTTGCCAATCGTTATTTTCATATTTGTAGCGTGCGCCGTCGCTAAATTGGAAAGTTGCCTGTGTGCCATAATACGCGTCCAAATGCGAACCGTCATTCAGCCGCAAATCCAATTTATTGTCCGAAACACTGATGGAGCTGATATCGCTCAAGCTGACGTTGTACAAATTGATGGTGTCGTCGGTATTGGCATCGGTGATAATGTCATAGCCGTCGCCACTGCCCCAATAAAACGTATCAGCACCACTGCCGCCCGTCAGATAATCATTTCCCGCTCCGCTGTAAATCTCGTTGTCCAAATCATTGCCAATCAAAGTCAAATTGCCGCTGGCTTTCTCGGTATCGCTCCTGGTGATTATCGACTTCAAACCAATATATTCTTGCGGAGTCGTTGAATTATCCAGCGCGATTGTCACGTCTTCGCCGCCCCAATAATAAAGTCTGCCCGCGTTGTCATTGAAACGGAAATAGTAAACATTTTTATCGTAGTAAAGCGTATTGGTTGAATCCGCCAATTTTGCCGCGCCGATATTTTCGCCGTCAATCGTATACAAAATTGCCTCGTCGGTTGAAAAATCCGTTTCGATAACGAGAGCGCCGCCACTTGCACCGTTCACGGTAACAACGTTGCCCTCGCGGTTAATTTCGCCCAAACTGCCCTGCAGATAAATCACGTCGCTGTTATCGCTCGAACCTGCCTTGAAGTCCCTAATCGTCCGGTCGCCTTCGCCATTCGCATAAACAAAAATGTCGCGCGAATCACTGGCAGGCGTCGTATTATTGCCACCGTCAGAAATGGAATTATCTTCGCCTATCGTGCCTTCAATGTTGGGTGAAATGCTCGCCGCGTCCTTCAAAAGAATTGAACCGTCGCCGACACTGACGATAATATCATTGCCGCCAGCTGTGGTTGAATAGCTGCTGTTCACGATTTGCAAAGTATCATTCGCAGTAAAATTCAAAACAGTATCGTTGCCGTCACCCGCATTGTAGATAATGGAATTGCTGCTCCCATTGCCGCTAAGCGTGATAATGTCATTGCCGGTGCCGCCGAAAACTGTAGCGCGGTAAGAACCATCATAACTGGTACCGATATTTATCATGTCATCGCCGGTGCCGCCGAAAATTACCGGATTGCCACCTGAAATTCGATTGTAGTAACTGTTATAGAAAGATGAATGAAGAATTGTATCATTACCGTTGCCGCCGTTAATCGTTACATTTGAACCGGAATTTTGAATATAATCATTGCCCTCATCACCAATTATGCTGCTATTGATTCCGGAATTTGAAATAGTGTCGTCACCCGCACCAGCTTCAATTGTGACATCATTTGAATTAATGCCGCTGTTACTAATTGAATCGTTGCCAGAGCCTCCATAAATTTTAACGTTACTGCCAGCGTTTGAAATAGTATCGTTACCGCCCAAAGCATTTATCGTTGTTTGTGGGTTAAAATTGGTTAGGCTGTCATCTCCTTCAGTTCCATTTACAACAACATCAAATCTCTCTGTCTGTGTTAAATTTCCGCTTGAATCAAGAACATTAACAGGATTATTACCATAATTACTCAATGTGATTGAGCCGTTACCGATATTAAAAACTAAACTGAAGCCATTCAAAGAGACGCCGGTAATGTTGCCGGAGGTTACATTGAGCGTTGAATTTTGATTAAACGAATAAATTAAATCGTTGCCGTCGCCTTCTGCATATTGATAAAAAAACACCGCTATAGCCCCCCAAGCTGACAGTATCATTACCTGTACCACCGGATATTGTATCATTGGTATTTAAATAGCTGTAAATATAATCGTTACCGGCGCCGCCGTCAATTGTAAGGTACATACCACTATCAGCATAATAAGCGCCATAGTAAACGCCAGGATTAATAATTGAATCGTCGCCGTCGCCGCCATTTATCTTGACAGTATCACCGTTGCGATTATTATAAATTGTATCGTTCCCGGCGCCGCCATCGATAGTAGCATATTTGCCATCATTTGAAATATAGTCGTCGCCCGCGCCGCCGTCTATCGTGACATTGTTAACGTCAAACAACCACGAAGAACTGCGGTTTGAAATGGAATCATTGCCTTCGCCGCCAAATATCGCAACCTGGTCTCCACTATTGTTGATTGTGTCATTTCCGGCAAAAGCGCGTATATTAATATTGTCTTTAGTATTGCTAAGACTGTCGTCGCCTTCAGTGCCTCTCAAAACGACCTCCAAACTTTCAGTCTGAGTTAAATTGCCGCTCGAATCAAGGACGTTTAGAGGATAATTTCCAAAGCCCTTCAATGTGATTGAGCCGTTGCCAATTTCGAGAATAGCATCTGAACCATTCGAAAAACTGTCTGTGATATTTCCGGAAATCAAATTGAGCGTGGAATCTGAACCAAAAGAATAAATCAAATCGTTGCCGTCGCCTTCTGCATATTTGTAAACAATGGTTTTGTAGCTGCCATTATTAACGGTATCGTCGCCTGTGCCGCCGGTTATGGTAACATTATTGCCGAAATTGTAAATAGAATCGTTACCAGCGCCGCCGTCTATCGCAACAATGGAACTATAACTTGAAATGGTATCATTGCCGTCCCCGCTATTTATCGTGACATTATTGCAAAAAAGCGAATTGTAAATAGAATCGTTACCAGCGCCGCCGTCTATCGCAACAATGGAATTATAATTTGAAATGATATCATTGCCGTCCCCGCTATTTATCGTGACATTATTGCACAAAACTGAATTGTAAATAGAGTCATTGCCAGCTCCGCCATTAATTGAAACATATCGACCAAAATTTGCAATTGAATCATCGCTCGTTCCGCCGTCAATCGTAACATTATTGCCGCCATTGTGAATAGAATCATCGCCCACGCCGCCAGCTATCGTGACGCTATCGCCTAGATTGTAAATGCTGTCGTTATCCGACGTACCCGTGATAATAGTTGAGCTGATGTAATTTGAAATATCTGCCATAAAAATCTACTCCTTTCAAAAATAAACATACTATCTTTTTTATTATAACACACAGCTTTTTTTCGTGTTGTTACGTCCGGACAATTATACACCTTTTTTGCAAATAAAAAAGCGCACTCTCTTTTGAGTACGCCCGCAGATTAAATTAAACTTTATTTTTACGCTTGCTGTTGCCAACCGCTTTGATATTTGTAACGCGAACTGTCACTAAATTTGAAAGTGGCGTCTGTGCCTTGAACTTCCAACTGTGCGCCGTCATTCAATTTTATACCAATGCTGTTATCGGAACTTGTAACTTCGGCAATATCGCTGAGGCTTACGTTGTACAAATCGATGACGTCAGAACTTTCAGCGTCGGTGATAAGGTCGTTGCCGTCGCCGCTGCCCCAATAAAACGTATCAGCACCCGCGCCTCCCGTTAAGGTATCGTTGCCTGCGCCGCTGTAAATTTCATTGTCCAAATCATTGCCAATCAGTGTCAAATTGCCGCTGGCTTTCTCGGTATCGCTCCTGGTGATTATCGACTTCAAACCAATATATTCTTGCGGAGTCGTCGAATTATCCAGCGCGATTGTCATATCTTCGCCGCCCCAGTAATAAAGTTTGCCCGCGTTGTCATTGAAACGGAAATAGTAAACATTTTTATCGTAGTACAGCGTGTTGGTTGAATCTGCCAATTTTGCCGCGCCGATATTTTCGCCGTCAATCGTATACAAAATCGCCTCGTCCGTCGAAAAATCGGTTTCAATGGTAAGAGCGCCGCCGCTTGCTCCGTTCACGGTAACAACATTTCCTTCGCGGTTAATTTCGCCCAAACTGCCCTGCAGATAAATCACGTCGCTATTATCGCTCGAACCGGCTTTGAAATTGTCAAGCACAACATCGCCGTCGCCGTCCGCGTAGAGAAAAACATCGCGCGAATCAGTTTCATTATCGCTGATAAATTCGTTGATGGTATCGTAGGAAATGCCGCTTGTACCGAGCGCGCTTGCCAAATCGTTGTAGCTGTCAACGAAATTTTTGTAGCTGTCAGAAACGGCGCTGATATCGGTGCCATTTTTCAGAGCGTCAACTTTCTCAACCAGCGTTGTATATTTATTCGTCAAATTGCTAATCGTCGAACTGTTATCAGCGAAAACTTCAGCCGTCAATTCAACCAGCTTTGTTTTGTAATTGTCTTGATTGATATCCGAATAAACTTCCTGCAACGTGCTGATAAAATCGCTGACGTGGTCATTTTTGCCAACGAGCGATTCAAGCCAATTTGTTACCAATTCGCCGGTGCTGCTCTGAGAAATTTTCCTCCAGAGACTTTTGCAATAATCCGTGCCCGCGTCGATAACGTCGTCAATAAAATCTGAAACAGTATGATCGTTGTCCGTTACGCCCGTCCAATTCAAAATGTGATCAACGCCGCTGACGGTAATTTTCGCCAAAGTAACTGTCTTGCCAATCGCGCCCGCCACAAGATAAGTCAAGCCGTCGACAATCAGCGAGCGCGTTTTTTTGCTGAAAATGCTGTCGAACACGTCTTCAAACCAATTGGCGATTTTCTTAAAAATGTTGCTGCTTTTCTTCTTCGTGGTGGTTGTAACGGTTTCGTCTTTATTTTCAACAATTTCGTCCATGACTGTGTAATAAACGTCGTCGGGGTAATCCTGTAGGTCAACATTGGCTTTGAGCGTGTTCAGCAAATCTTTGGAAACGTCTTTAGATTCCGCTTCCTCAACCATTTTGGTTTTGAGGTTGTCGAGTGTTTTATCCCACAGCGAATCTGCGTAATTTTCGACGCTGTTAATGAGGGAAGTTTTATCCAATTCAGCCATTGTTACCACCTGCTTTCTGGTCAAAAAATTTTACGCTAATATTTTAAATCGCCGCGCAGTTTTTTTCAATAGCCGTCTTCAATTTTAATGAAATTTTAATGAAGGTTAGTCTTCCTCGGAATATAGGCGCATAATTTTTCGCCGCGTCATAAAAAATGCTATCGCCAGTGGGACGCAGCCGCCGAGCCACGCCATTGGAGCGGCAAGGCACACGCCCAAATATCCCAGCCAATCGACAAGGAAAATTGCCGCCGCTATTCGCATAATCAGTTCCATTGCGCCCGCGATTGTTGGTACAAAACTTTCGCCCAAACCTTGCAGCGTAAATCTGAATATGAACAAAAGCGCCATTATCCAATACGCCAAACCGTTTACTGTCAAAAATAATTGCCCGTATTCAACGATTTGCTCTTGCCCTTCGCCGACGAACAGCCGGATTATTTCTGAGCCGAAAAATATATTGAACAGCGCCGCAACTACGCTGAATGAGCAGGACATCCAGATTGTTTTTTTGACGCCGTCGTTTATTCTGTCAAATCTTTTCGCGCCGAAATTTTGTGCCGTGTAAGCCGCTATTGCCACGCCAAAAGACATCATCGGCATTACCGCGATACTGTCAACGCGCATTGACGCCGCGAAGGACGCAACCGCCACCGGTCCGAGTCCATTCAGCGCCATTTGCACAACTACCGCGCCTATTGCGATTATCGACGATTGGAAACCCATTGGTATTCCGATTTTTAAATGTTCAATGATAATTTTTTTGTCGAATCGCCAATCTTCGCGCCGGACGTGCAACAGCGGCACTCTGTTTTTTATGTAGACAAAGCAAATAATATTTCCGATAATGATTGAAACGATTGTAGCCGCCGCCGCGCCTGGTATTCCCAATTCCAAAATGATTATTGCGACCGGTTCGAGCAAAATGTTTATTCCCAGGGTTGTTGCTTGAAAGACGGTCGGCATTTTGCTGTCGCCGAGCGCGCGGATTAAATTTGACTGCATTTGTAGCATTATAAATCCGGTGACGCCGCCGTAAATTATCACAATGAAGTCGTATGCGCCGTCAATAATTTCCGGCGGAGTTTGCATCAGTTCAAGCAATTCGCGGCAGAAAGTCACGCCGATTATCGACATTGTTACCGACATTATCAGCGCCAATACCGTACAGACAACCACGCTGTAACGTATTCCGTCATAATCTTTCGCGCCGAATCTTTGTCCCGTGTAAATCGAAAAGCCGCTCGTTGCGCCCATAACAAAGCCCAACATTAAAAACATCAAGCTGCCCGTGCAACCCACCGCCGCGAGCGCCTCAACGCCCAAAAATCGCCCCACTATCAGCGTATCCACAAATCCAAACAACTGCTGCACGATATTTCCCGCCAATAATGGTAGCGTAAAATAAAATATCAGTTTCGCCGGTTCGCCCACCGTTAAATCTTTGACTGCACCGTTAGATTTTTTATCTTCGTCCATTAACAACTCCCAATTTTTAAAATTATTACGGCATTTCTTTCTAGAAAGAAACGCCTAGCAAAGAAAGCGCCGCTCAGATAGTCGACTTCCGGTCGACTAATTCGCGGCGGGTTCGGGCGCTCATCCGTGAGCGCCTCGGGGTTCGATTAAATTTTAAACCAAAACTGCAGATTTTTTTTCTGCAAAATAATCTTCCACGCGCATTAACATAAAGCAGTAGTCCGATAATCTGTTCAAAAATACGCCGTCAATTTCATGCACCGCCTCAAACCGCGACAGTTTGTAAAATTCCCGTTCTGCGCGACGAATTGTAGTCCGCGCCATATCCAATATCGCGCCCGCCTTCGTGTTGCCTGGTATCACAAAATTTTTCAGCGTCGGTAAAAATTTTTCCATTTCGTCAATTTCGTCTTCCAGCTGTTTGATATGCGATTCGTTTATCAGCGCCGGTTGCTCCAGACTCGCCAAATCTGCCATCAGTTTTGGCAGCAGTCTTTGCAAATCAAAAATTTTCTGCTTAACTTCCGGAAGTGTCGAAAACGCCCGCGCCATTGCCAACGCCGAATTTGCCTCGTCAATCGTACCGTAAGTTTCAACGCGCGGACTTTCCTTAGCAATGCGCTCGCCAGTAAATAAACTCGTCTGCCCCGCGTCGCCAGTCTTTGTATAAATTTTCATCGCTCAAACTCCAAATTGTTCAATCTCACTAAAGAAAATCGGAATTTCACGCGCCGCCGAAGCCGCACTGTCTGAAGCGTGCACGGCGTTTTTGGTTACATTTTCAGCGTAAAGTTTGCGAATTGTGCCGTCAGCCGCCTTCGCAGGATTCGTCGCCCCGTTAATTTCACGCACGCGCTCAATCACATTTTCGCCGCCCAATACCATTGCCATAAGCGGCGCGCTCGTCATAAATTCAACCAACTCCGGATAAAACGGCTTTGCAACGTGTTCAGCGTAATGTATCGCCGCCAATTTCGCGTCCATCTGCATAACTTTCGCCGCCACGATTTTGAAGCCCGCCGCCTCATAAATTTTCAAAATGTCGCCCGCATGTCCTTTGCCGAATGCGTCCGGTTTAATCAGCACCAATGTTTTTTCCATTTCAATTCCTCCCAAGATTTTGTTTGAAAAGCCAATCGCGCAGAGCCGAAATATTGTACGCGAAACTCCACGTGTACATATGATTTCCGCCCGCAAATACCGTGTAATTTATATTCGCGCGCTGACGTTCAATCTGCCGGATTTTTTTATTCAAATCGGCGATTGAAGCTTTGCTGTCCCAAAAATTTGTATTCGTGGCAACCCGCGCGCCAAGATTTTTCCAATTCGCCACAGCCGCATTCATACCTGGAAAAGCCTTTGTATCGCCTTCGCAAACAACTATCCACAAATTTTTATCGCGCAGAACAGACATTTCGTCGACATTCCATTGACAGGCAACCAACAGTTGCGCCGCGAAAAGATCGGGGTATCTGTCGCTAATCGCAATATTCGCCATTCCGCCTTGAGACTGCCCAGTGCCATAAATCCGGTTTTTATCGACAGCGTAATTTTCAATCACGTCAAACAGCAGATTTTTCGTCAGCTCTAAGCCGTCCGTCCAAATATTTTCGTCGGTCGTCATCATTCCGAGTTTATCAACCAAATCGGCGGTATATTGCGGCGCGAGAATTATGCAGTCGTATTTGTCCTGCGCGAAACTGGTTGCGCCGTTGCCTTGAAAGAGCGGCGTTTTAATTTCGTTGATATTGGCGCTGGCGTCCGCCACGAAAAACAGCAGCGGATATTTTTTCGCAGGATTATAATTTTTCGGCAAACGCAGATTGTACGGCATAGAATTTCCGCTCACGGGGTCGGTGTAAATAAATTGTTGAAAAGAATCAATCACCGGCTCAAGCGTCGAAGTGCTTGCAAAAGTTTTTTCGCTCGGCAAAAATTTCGTACCGTCAACTGCGCGAACAGTGCCAATCTGTTGAACGCTAAAATTTAAATCCGGCAACTGTCGATTAGAATGCATTGGAGCGTCGCCTGCGCGCGGGTTATCATTATTCGGGCGCGGGCGATTTTCCAAACTGCCGGAAAACGCGGTATTCTCATAAGCAAATTTTAAAATCACAAATCTGCCGGTTTTATTTTTATCGGTAAGCGTGGGCTCGTCGTTAACGTAAACCGCCTCAATTCTTTTGTCAGCAACTTTAAAATCGCGCGTCGAAACGCTCTTTGGGCTAATGTCTTTCGCGTATTCGATAATGGCGGCGGAAATTTTTTCCCCGTCACCAAAAACTTCGGCAACGCCCATAACGCTCATAATATTTTCCTGCTCAATCTCGATAACTTCAGCCGAAACTTTTTCTTCAAACATAACGCCGCCCGCCACCGTCAAACTAGAAAACGCCACCGCCGCCGCCAATAATTTTTTCCAGCGCATAAAAACACCTCACTCGCCATCTCCGCTGTCAATATCGTCGTCGCTAAAATTATTATTGTTAAAAAGCCTTGCAATCTAAGTTGAAGGAACCATTGAGCGAATCCAGCCGGCAAAGGCGTCGGGGTTGCGCGTTTGAATCAGCACAATTCCAGGACCGCGAAACCGGCAAACAAGCATTTCGCCCGAAGTAAAGCTTGAAATCCAGCCGCTGGACGCCTTTTCGATTTTGTAATCCATATAATCCGGCCACGCCACCAAATGCCCGTTGTCAATGATAACTTCTTCGCCATCTTCCAAATTTATCGGGTGAATCACGCCGTAACTCGAAATAAAAACCGTGCCGCGCCCGCGAACATTCAGTACAAAAAATCCTTCGCCGCTCAAAAATCCGCGCGCTAAATTCTGCATTTTCGTTTCAACTTGAATGCCGTCCGTGCTCGCCAAATAGCCGTCTTTCTGCACAATCAGCCCGTAAGAGCCGTCTAAATCCAAATCCAAAATTCCGCCAGGCAATTGATGCCCAATCAAAACTTCGCCCGCGCCGCGCCGCGCAATTAATTCTTGAAAAAACATACTTTCGCCGGACAAAAATTTTCTTGCTAAACCGCTCAAAATGCCGCCTTCCATTTTGCCCTCAACGTCGATATTCGCGCCCATAGCTATCATTGCGTCGGATTCAGCTTTAATTCTTTCGCCGCGCTCCAATTTAAATTTGACAACCGGAAAAGCTTCGGGGTACAAAATTTCATATTTCATCGTCAATCCTCCAAAGGCGTCGCGCTCATTATCAGCTTTGCGTTGTTTTCGCGTATCCAGCCGAGCGCCCATTCATTTTCAACCAACAGCACCGGATTTTCCGCTCTGTCCAATAAAAACATTCCGCGGTTTGCGCCCTTAAGTGAAGTTGGGGTAACTTTTTCGCCGCCGTCGAATTTTAACCAGCGCGCCACTTCGAAAGGCAACATTGTCAGCGAAACGTCAACGCTGTATTCGGATTTCAGCCGGTACTGCAAAACTTCAAATTGCAGCGTGCCGACCGTTCCAACCACGTAAGAATCATTACCCATACCAACCGGATAAAATAATTGAATCGCGCCTTCCTGCGTCAGCTGTTCAATTCCTTTGGCAAATTGTTTGCGTTTCATTGTGTCCTTCGCCGAAACGCGCGCAAATTTTTCGGGTGGAAATGTGGGAAATTCTTCAAATTTAAATTTATGAGCGGCGTCCGTCAAAGTATCGCCAATGCCGAAAATTCCAGGGTCAAACAGCCCGACAATATCGCCCGGGTAAGCCTCTTCAATAATCTGCCGCTCCTGAGCGAGGAATTGTTGAGGTTGAGCCAACTTAATAATTTTATTCGTCGGCGCGTGCCAAACCTGCATATTGCGCTCAAATTTTCCGGAACAAATTCTGATAAACGCGAGCCTGTCCCTGTGCGCCGGATTCATATTCGCCTGGATTTTAAAAACAAACGCTGAAAAATTTTCGTCTTCCGGCTCGATAATTCCGTCGTCAGAAATTCGCGCAGCAGGCGGCGGCGCAAGTCTCAAATATTCTTCCAAAAAATTTTGCACGCCAAAATTCGTCATCGCACTGCCAAAAAATGTAGGCGTCAAATCGCCCGCGTCAATTTTCGCTTTGTCAAATTTTTCGCCCGCCTCGTCCAACAACATCAAATCTTCCTGCAACGCGTCAAAAGTTTCTTGCCCAATCCGATTAATCATAATTTTATCGTCCGGCGCGAAAATTTCAGAAATGCGCTCGCTCTGCCCGTGCGTCGTATCTTCCGCGAAAAGTTCAACGCGATTTTTCTGCCGGTCATACACGCCCATATATTTGCCGTCAATGCCAATCGGAAAATTCATCGGATACGCGCGAATGCCCAAAACATTTTCAACTTCGTCAAGCAAATCCAGCGGAATTTTCCCGTACCTGTCAAGCTTGTTTATAAAAGTAAAAATCGGTATGCGGCGCTCGCGGCAAACTTTGAACAGCTTTTTGGTTTGCGCCTCAACGCCCTTAGCCGCGTCCAAAACCATTACCGCGCTGTCAACCGCCATCAATGTTCGGTACGTATCTTCGGAAAAATCCTGGTGTCCTGGCGTATCCAAAATATTTATCCTGAAATTTTTGTAGTCGAATTGTAAAACCGAACTTGTCACGGAAATTCCGCGCTGTTTTTCAATTTCCATCCAGTCTGAAACTGCGTGGCGCTGAGTTTTCCGCGATTTTATTGAGCCGGCTAAATGTATTGCGCCGCCGTACAGCAGCAATTTTTCTGTCAAGGTAGTTTTGCCGGCGTCCGGATGTGAAATTATCGCGAACGTCCGGCGTTTGGATATTTCCTCGGCTAATGTCATTTTCAAGAATCACCTTGCTAACTTTGAATTTTAGTCTTAGAATATTTTCGTTAATGATACCAGCAAAAATTTTTTATGACAAGGAATTTTTTTATGGCGAATTTTACGCAGGACTTCACGCAGGGCAACGTGCCGCGCCAATTAATAACTTTCGCGCTGCCGCTGTACCTGTCGAACATTTTGCAAATAATTTACAACGTCGTCGACATGATAATCGTTGGTCAAGTGATGGGCAAAGTGGGCTTATCGGCGGTGGCGATTGGCAGCGACGTCACGGCGTTTCTAACGTTTTTCTCAATGGGATTTTCGGGCGCGGGACAAGTTATAATTGCTCAACTTTTGGGCGCGAAAAAGACTCAGGCGCTCGGAAAATTTATCGGCAATATGATGAGTTTCTTATTCGCGGGCGGAATATTTTTTTCGGTGATTTGTCTGCTCCTGCGCGAAAAAATTTTAGAGTTGCTGAATACGCCGCCGGAATCATTTGACGAAGCGCTGTCTTATGCAACGGTTACGATTAGCGGGATTATTTTTATTTACGGCTATAACGCGGTTAGTTCGATTATGCGCGGGCTGGGCGATTCTAAGCACCCGTTCATTTTTATCAGCGTGGCGGCGATTTTGAATGTTGCGCTGGATATTTGCTTTGTCATTTATTTGGAAATGGGCGCAATGGGCGCGGCGCTGGCAACCGTGATAAGTCAAGGCACGAGTTTTATCAGCTGCGTAATTTTTTTGTACAAACATCGCGCAGATTTGGGTTTTGAAATTTCTCGCGCAGATTTTTTCACGCCGGATTTTGAATTGCTGAAAAGGTTAATCAGCCTCGGCGTCCCTATGGCGATTAAATCAGCGTCAATCCACTTTTCAAAAATATTCGTCAGCTCGTGGATAAATTCCTACGGCGTGGCGGTTTCGGCCTTCGCGGGTATCGGCAACAAAATCAACAGCGTTTCAATGTTGATGTCGAACGCGTTAACAATGGCGGGCTCGTCAATGGTTGGGCAAAATATCGGCGCAAAAAAATTCGAGCGCGTCACGAAAATTCTGCAGGTCATTTCCGCAATAACATTCACAATCGCCGCGTTAATGTCCGCCGCGATTTGGTTTTTCCCAACAGAAATTTTCAGCATATTCACGGACGACGAAAAAGTTATCGCCGTTGGAATGGAATATTTACCGCTGGCGATATTATTTTTCTTCGGCAGCGCGGCACGCTCGCCAATGAACGCGCTGATTAACGGCAGCGGCAATTACATTTCAAATTTTTTAACGGCGCTGTTCGACGGAATAATTTTGAGAATAGGACTGGCAATATTTTTCGGGCTGACGCTGGAAATGAATTACTTAGGATTTTGGCTGGGCGATGCGCTTGCCGGATTTACGCCGCTGATAATCGGCACGGCGCTTTATTTTTCGGGAAAGTGGCGACAATAGCAGGAATTATTTTCGGTTTCACGAATAAATTTTTAAAAATTGCGGAGGCGGTTGGTATGAAGAGAATTTTTTTGGAAGAGGCGATTAGCGAAAATGTGACGATAACGGGCAAAGCGGCGAATCACCTTGCAAATTCGTTGCGCGCGCAAAAAGGCGACAGGATTATTGCAGTCGATAAATTTGGTAACACGGCGACGCTTGAATTTGTCGATTTCGCGCAGGACAAAATTTTTGCCAAATGCGTGAGCGAAATCACGAAAGTTGCCGCCGCGAAAAAAATTACGCTGGCTGATTGTCTGCCCAAACAAAATAAATTTGATATTATCGTTGAAAAGGCGACTGAACTCGGCGTTGACAAAATCGAGCCGCTCATTTCCGACCGGACAATTGCCCGCCCCGGGAATTTCCGCGCCAAAACTAAATTGGAACGCTGGAATAGAATTGCCAAAGAAGCCGCCGAACAATGCGCACGTGATACTTTGCCGGAGATTGGCGAAATTCGCGAAATTTCCGATTGGCTCAAAGAAATTGCGCCGACGCTCGGTCATTTTATCAACGGCAAATTCGACGGCAAGGGCGCGCTGTTCCTGTTTTTTTACGAGAAAGAAATTGCCGACAATCTTGCGGCGATTCTGCGCGAATATAAAAATTGCGACTGCGCGAAGGAAATTATAATTTTAATTGGACCGGAAGGCGGCTTCAGCGAGCGCGAAGTTCGGGAAATTAAATCGAGCGGCGGCGTCAGCGTCAGTTTGGGCAAAACCATTTTGAAAACGGACACCGCGGCGATTTCTGCGCTTTCCATCGTCCAATACGAAATTAATTAATGGGGCTGATAAATTGAAGGTTGCGTTTTACACTTTGGGCTGTAAAGTCAATCAGTACGAAACCGAGGCTATGCAGAAACTTTTTGAGGCGGCGGGCTACGAAATTTCCGGCGACATTGAAACGGCTGACGTGGTCGTGGTGAATACTTGTACCGTGACGGCGCTCAGTTCCCAAAAATCGCGGCAGATAATTCGTCGTGCTGTTCGTGCGAATGAAAATGCTGTTATCGCGGTGGTTGGCTGTTACGCGCAAAGTGAGCCTGAAGAAATTTCCAAAATCGCCGGTGTTGACGTGATTATTGGCACGGCTGAGCGCACTAAAATTGTTGAGCTGGTCGAACTTGCTTTGAATAATCGCGCAGAAAAAATTTGCCGCGTTTGTGAAGTCGAAAAAATTTCCGCCTTTGAAGAATTGCCGCACGCCCCGCATCGTACCCGCGCCTTTCTGAAGATTGAGGACGGCTGCAATAATTTTTGTTCATACTGCATAATTCCGTTTGTGCGCGGCAGGGTTCGTTCGCGCAGTCTTGAAAGTATTCGCGCAGAATGTGAACAGCTCAAAATTTCCGGCTACAAAGAAATTGTTTTGACGGGGATTCATATTGGCGCTTACGGCAAAGATTTTCGCGACGGTACAAATTTAGTTGACGCGATTAAAACTGTTTTGGACGCGGCGAATCCTGCGCGACTGCGTTTAGGCTCGATTGAATCTGTTGAAATGACTGACGCGCTTATCGATTTGATGAAAAACGACAGCCGCATTTGTAACCACGTGCATTTGCCGCTCCAATCCGGCTGCGACGAAATTTTAAAACTTATGCGCCGCCCCTATACCACGAAAGATTTTGCCGCGCTCACTGAAAAACTTGTTGCCGAAATTCCAAATGTTTCTATCGGCACTGATTTAATCGTCGGCTTCCCAAATGAAACGGACGAAAACTTTTCCGCAACGCTCGATTTTATCAACAATCAGCCCTTCAGCAAAATTCACGTGTTCCCATTTTCCGCGCGCGCCGGTACGGTTGCCGCCAATATGGACAATCAGATTTCCCCGCAAATAAAAAAACTTCGCGCAGGTCGTGCTATCGAAGTTTCTAATATCAAGGAAAAAACTTTCGCCGCAAAATTAATCGGCAAAACTGTTGAGATTATCGCCGAAACCGCGGAAGATAATTTCGTTGACGGCTTGACGAAAAATTATGTGCGCGTTTACATTCCCGCCGATAAAAATATTCAGCTCGGCGAAATTATCAGCGTCGAAGTCGAAAAACTTTTTCAAAATGGCGTCTTAGCAAATGCGCGGCACTAAATTACCAATCGGCATATCCACAATCCGGATACCGCCGATTTTTGTTTTGATACCAACTTTGCCGGAAAATCTATCGGTCACCGCGCCAATCTCCGCCGCATTTTCGCCATAAATATTTTTTCGCATAACGGCAAGAATTTTTTCAGCGGATTCAGCCGGAACTGCCGCAATAATTTTTCCCTCGTTGGCAAGTTCGAGCGCGTCAAAGCCGAGAATGTCACAGACGCCGCGGATTTCTGCGCGAATCGGAATTTTATTTTCGTCAAGGATAATTCCAACATTCGCCGCCGCCGCAATTTCATTCAGCACAGCCGCAATACCTCCGCGCGTAGCATCTCGGAGCATCGCAATTTTAGGCTCAACCTTCAGCATTTCAAAAATCATTTTGTTCAAGGGCGCGCAGTCCGATTTAATATTCGCGGGCAATTCCAAGCCGTGACGTTCAGATAAAATCGCCGCCGCGTGTTCGCCAATCGTGCCGGAAATTAAAATT
>CAJOMO010000020.1 GCA_905235685.1 uncultured Selenomonadaceae bacterium | reverse complement strand
CGCCCGACAAAATTAACACCGGCGCACAAAACCGGAAATTTCGCCGAATTGGTTTGCAGTAACTCATTGCGCGCGGCGGGCTTGTCAAATGCGGTTGGTCTGCTCAAAGAGGAAATGCGGCGGCGCGAAAAATTGAGGAAGTCGAAATGAAAGTACATATAATCGGCGCGGGTTTGGCGGGCTCTGAAGCGGCGTGGCAAATCGCAAAGCGCGGCGTCGAAGTCATTGTTCACGACGCCCGACAAAATTAACACCGGCGCACAAAACCGGAAATTTCGCCGAATTGGTTTGCAGTAACTCATTGCGCGCGGCGGGCTTGTCAAATGCGGTTGGTTTGCTCAAAGAAGAAATGCGGCGGCTGGATTCGCTGATAATGGCGGCGGCTGACGAAAATAAAATTCCCGCGGGCGGCGCGTTGGCTGTCGACCGAGAAAAATTCAGCGCGGCGGTTACTGCGAAAGTTAAATCCGTGGCGCGCGTTGTCAACGAAGAAATTACCGCGCTTGACTTCGACGATATTTTGATAGTAGCGAGCGGACCTTTGACGGACGGCGCGCTTGCCGAAGAAATTAAGCGGCTGACGGGCGGCGCTGGTTTTTATTTTTATGACGCGGCAGCTCCGATTGTCACGGCTGAATCGATTAATTTTGAAAAAGCCTGGGCGGCGGCGCGGTACGATAAAGGCGACGGCGGCTACGTGAATTGTCCGATGAATCAAGATGAATATTTAAATTTTCGCGCAGAACTGATTAACGCGGAAAAAACTAAGCCGCACGATTTTGAACGCGAAAATTTTTTTGAAGGTTGCCTGCCAATTGAAGTAATGGCGGCGCGCGGCGAAGATACGCTCAGATTCGGAATGTTAAAGCCGGTTGGATTAATCGATCCGCGCACAAAAAAAATCCCTTACGCCGTCGTACAGCTTAGGCAGGAAAATTCGGCGGCAACGTTGTATAATTTAGTTGGTTTTCAAACGCACTTAATTTGGGCGGAACAGCGCCGCGTCTTCCGAATGATACCCGGGCTTGAGGCGGCAGAAATCGTACGATACGGCGTAATGCACAGAAACACCTACATAAATTCGCCGCAAGTTTTATTGCCCACTTTCCAATTGAAATCTAATCCGAAAATTTTTTTCGCGGGACAAATAACCGGCGTTGAAGGCTACGTTGAATCGGCGGCGGCGGGCTTAATTGCGGGAATAAATTCTGCGCGATTGGCTCAAGGTTTGGACGCGCTGATTTTTCCGCCGGAAACTTGCCACGGCGCATTGGCGAATTACATAACGACGGCGGACGCGGAAAATTTTCAGCCGATGAATATAACTTTCGGGCTGTTACCGGCGCTTGACTTCAAAACTAAAAAAGCCGACCGGAAAATTAAATTGGCTGAGCGCGCGCTGAAAACTCTTGACGATTTTGCAAACGAAAGGAAGCTGATATAAATGTTCCACGCAACAACGATTGTGGCGGTGAAACGCGACGGCAAAACTGCAATAGCCGGCGACGGGCAGGTTACGTTCGGCGAACACACGATTATGAAGGCAACGGCTAAGAAAGTTCGGCGGCTCTATCACGACAAAGTTATAGCCGGATTCGCGGGCTCGGTGGCTGACGCCTTCACGCTTTTTGAAAAGTTCGAAGGCAAACTTGACGAATGCCACGGGCATTTGCAACGCGCGGCTGTGGCTATGGCTAAAGATTGGCGCACCGATAAAATTTTGCGGCGGCTTGAAGCTTTGCTGTTGGTTGCTGACAAAGAAACTATTTTGATGCTCTCCGGCAACGGTGAAGTTATCGAACCCGACGGCGACGTTGCGGCGATCGGCTCGGGCGGCTTTTACGCATTGGCGGCGGGGCGCGCTTTAATCACCCACACCGATATGAGCGCCGCGGAAATTGCCAAGGAGGCTTTGTCCATTGCGGCTGATATTTGCGTCTTTACGAATCAAAATATTGTCGTTGAAGAACTGAACTAAATCGGAGGTAAAATTTTTATGGCAAGTAAGGTTGAAGTTGAAAAGGAATTGCAGGAACTGGGCTTGAATGAGCAAACGCCGCGCGAAATTGTTGAAGAGCTCAATAAATATATCGTTGGACAGGAAGACGCGAAAAGGTCGGTGGCTATCGCGCTTAGAAACCGTTGGCGCAGTCGTAAATTGGCGGACGATATCCGCGACGATGTTATTCCGAAAAATATTTTGATGATAGGCTCAACCGGCGTTGGCAAAACGGAAATTGCGCGCAGATTGGCTAAGCTGGTTAAAGCGCCGTTCGTCAAAGTCGAGGCTACGAAATTTACTGAAGTTGGTTACGTTGGGCGCGACGTCGAATCGATTATTCGCGACCTTATGCAAATTTCCGTGCGTATGGTTCGCAAACAGCGCACCGAGGAAGTTAAGGAAAAGGCTACTGAAAATGCGAATGAGCGCCTGCTTGATATACTTGTTCCGGAGCCGAAACGTACGCAAAATCCGCTGAGCAAACTTTTCGGCGGCGTGGAAGTTACCGAAACACCGAAAACTGAAGAGCCCGTTGAAACGAATAATGCGGGGCGTGATTTTGTGAAAAAGCGCCTTGAAGCCGGCAAATTGGAAGAGCAAGTTATTGAGCTGGAAGTTGCCGACCACGGTAAGCCGATGGTTGGAATGTTCAGCGGTTCGAGCCTGGAAAGTATGGGCGACAATTTGCAGGATATGATTAACGGGCTTATGCCGAAACGCACGAGAAAGCGCAAAGTTACCGTGGCGGCGGCGCGCAAAATCCTTGAGCAGGAAGAAGCCGAAAAACTTATCGATATGGAGGAAGTTGCTGAAACTGCGGTTAAATTGGCGGAACGCAGCGGCATTGTTTTTTTCGACGAAATTGATAAAGTTGCCGTCAAAGGCTCGAGCAGCGGTCCGGACGTCAGCCGTGAAGGCGTACAGCGTGATATTTTGCCGATTGTCGAAGGTTCAACGGTGATGACTAAGTACGGCGCGGTTAAAACGGATTATATTTTATTCATAGCGGCGGGCGCATTTCATACGGCGAAACCGTCGGATTTGATACCGGAATTGCAGGGCAGATTCCCTATTCGCGTTGAATTAAAATCGCTGAGCAAAGAAGACTTCGAGAAAATTTTGACTGAGCCGCAAAATGCACTTATCAAACAATATAAAGAAATGCTGAAAACTGAAGGGCTTGATTTGGAATTTAAGTCCGAGGCGATTGAGCGAATTGCCGAAATGGCGTATGACGTCAACGAACAGGCTGAAGATATCGGAGCGCGCAGACTTCATACACTGTTGGAAAAACTGCTTGAGGAAGTTTCATTTGACGCGCCCGATATGGTGAAGGAAGGCAAGACTGAAGTTTTGATTGACGCAGAATATGTTGATAAGAAACTCAGCGAAATTGTAAAGAGCCGCGACCTGTCGAATTTTATTTTGTAAATTTTTGCTTGTAATATTCTTGCCGGTTATGATATTATACGGGCAAGGAGGTTGATTTTGATGGAGGTTAAGTACGAAACTCAAATTACGGCAGTTGGCAAAGACGCGCGCCCGTTCCTTGAGACGAACAGCAGTTTCATTTTAATGGACGCCGGTTTCAGAGATTCGCTTGCTGATATGGTTGTCCAGCACACAGTTTCTGAAGTTAAGGGCGATATAGCTGTCGGCGATAAACTTGTGGTTGGCAATACCGACTTTACGGTTATGACGGTTGGCGCTGACGTTATGAAAAATCTGAAGGAAGGCGGGCATTGCACCGTGGTCGTTGGAAAGCCGGCAACGCTGCCTGGTCAAATTTCGGTTAAAGGATCGATACCGCCGCGGCTTCGTGTGGGCGATGTCGTTAAATTCTACGCAAAATAAAATATTCGTGAAAGTTCTTGGGGCGGAGTGAAATTCTCCACCGGCGGTAAAGTCCGCAAGCCTATTGGCACGATTCGGTGAAATTCCGAAACCGACGGTACAGTCCGGATGTGAAAGAGCAAACGCATTAATTTTTGCCGCCTTGATTTGGGCGGTTTTTTTATTGGCGGTGGTAAATTGTTCACTGGGATTATCGAAGAGACGGGCAGGCTGAAAAGTTTTGACGGCGGGCGGCTTGAAGTTACCTGCGCGAAAATTTTGGAAGATATGAAAATTGGCGACAGCATAAGTACGAACGGAATATGTTTGACGGTGACGGAATATGGCGCAGAATATTTTGTGGCGGACGTGATGCCGGAAACTGTAAGGCGAACTTCATTGGAGATTGGCGGTGTGGTGAATTTGGAGCGGGCAATGAAAGTTGGTGACAGATTCGGCGGGCACATTGTCAGCGGTCACATTGACGGCGTCGGGAAAATTGGCGGCATTCGCGCAGAGGGCAACGCCATTATTTTTGAAATAGCGGCGGCGAATAATTTGCTGAAACAAATTGCGGCGAAAGGCTCGGTTGCATTGGACGGAATAAGCTTGACTGTGGTTGACGCCGTAGCAGATTATTTCAGCGTATCGATGATACCGCATACGCGCGCGGTGACGAACTTTAATTTCAAACGAATTGGCAGCGCCGTTAACATTGAAACAGACATTTTAGCAAAATATATTGAGCGGTTAACAACTTTCAAACCAAACGCTGAAATTACCAGAGAATTTTTGTTTGAGCATGGCTACTGACGCTAAAGAGGCGCGCACGGACGCGCGCCCGTAGCCCTTGCCCGCGCCCCTAATGAGCTGGAAGCGAATTACATAAGCGCGGGCTAGCCTTTCTTTGCAACTTTCTTTCTGCAATGAGAAAGAAAGTTGATGCACAATCTAAAAAATTTTTGAGGTGATAATTATGATCGAATTTGCGACGATAGAGCAGGCGATTGACGATATTAAACGCGGCAAAATGATTGTGGTAGTAGACGACGAAGATCGCGAAAACGAAGGCGATTTGATATGCGCGGCGGAAACCGTGACGCCCGAACAAATTAATTTTATGGCAACATACGCGAAAGGTTTAATTTGCACGCCGATAATTGGGGCGCGGCTTGACGAACTCGGAATTGGGCAAATGGTTACCAACAACACCGATAACCACGAAACGGCGTTTACAGTTTCCATTGACGCGTTCGATACGGAAACGGGAATTTCAGCATATGAGCGTTGCCACACGATTAAACTTTTACTTGATAAAAATGCAAAGGCGGCGAGTTTTCGGCGTCCAGGGCACGTTTTCCCGTTGCGCTCGGTTGAAGGGGGCGTTTTGCGGCGCGCCGGTCACACTGAAACGACAACCGATTTGGCGCGGCTTGCCGGATTTTACCCCGCCGGTTTGTGCTGCGAAATTATGGACGACGACGGGCATATGATGCGCACGGAAAAATTGAAACAATTTGCCGAAAAACACGGGCTGAATATTATCACGGTGCGCGGGCTGATTGAGTACCGCAACCGCACTGAAAAATTTATCAAGCAAATTGCTGACGCCGATTTTCCGAGCAAGTACGGGCATTTCCGATTGAAGGCTTACGAGAGCACGCTGGACGGCAAATGTCATTTGGCGATTGTCAAGGGCGAAGTTTCCGGCAAAGAAAATGTTTTAGTTCGCGTGCACTCCGAATGTTTAACCGGCGACGCGCTCGGCTCATTGCGCTGCGATTGCGGCGACCAACTTCAAACTGCGCTCAAACGTATTGAAAAAGCTGGTCAAGGCGTGGTATTATATATGCGGCAGGAAGGGCGCGGCATTGGGCTGGCAAATAAAATTCGAGCGTACGTTTTGCAGGACGGCGGAAAAGATACCGTCGAGGCGAATATTTTGCTGGGCTTCAAACCGGATTTGCGCGATTATGGGATTGGCGCTCAAATTCTGGCAGATTTGGGCTTGACGTCAATTCGGCTTATGACGAATAATCCGGCGAAACGCGCGGGGCTTGAAGGCTACGGCTTGAAAATCACCGAACGCGTGCCGATTGTTATGCAGCCTACCAAATTTGACAAAAATTATTTAACCGTGAAAAAAACTAAGATGGGACACATTTTCGAGGAGGATAAAAAATCTTGAATATTTACGAAGGCAAAATGAACGGGCGCGGCTTGAAAATCGCGATAGTGGTCGCGCGTTTCAATGAATTTATTACAAGCAAACTTTTGGGAGGCGCGCTGGACGTTTTGAAACGCCACGAAGTTTCAGACGAAGATATAAGCGTGGCGTGGGTGCCTGGCAGTTTTGAAATTCCGCTCGTTGCCAAAAAATTCGCCGAAACTAAAAAATTTGACGCGGTGATTTGCCTGGGCGCGGTGATTCGCGGCGCTACCACTCATTACGATTATGTTTGCAATGAAGTTTCAAAGGGCGTCGCGCAGGTTGGACTTCAAAGCGGCGTGCCGACGATTTTTGGCGTCGTTACCACTGAAAATATTCAGCAGGCGATTGAGCGCGCTGGTACTAAGGCGGGCAACAAAGGCTCTGACGCCGCTATGAGCGCTATCGAAATGGCTAACCTTTTAAAGGACGTGGCAATATGAGCAGTCAACTTCGCATTGAAAAATTGCAGGAACTGATTAAGCAGGAACTTAGCAAAATGCTACTCAAGGAAATTAAAGATCCGCGGATTGGCTTTGTAACGGTGACGGACGTTGAAATGACGGGCGACCTGCGCGAGGCTAAAATTTACGTGAGCATAATGGGCGGCGACGAACAAATCAAAGAATCGCTTGAAGGTTTGCAGAGCGCGCTGGGTTTCATTCGCCGCGAAATTGGCAAACGAATCAGATTAAGATTTACGCCGGAAATTTCCTTTGCACTGGACAAATCTTTGGACTACAGCGAACATATTCAGAAACTTCTCTTGCAGATTGAAAAGGAGCGTGATTCAGTTGAAAATAACGTTAGCGGAAACGGCGGCGAAATTAAAAGCGGCGAATAAAATTTTGTTGACGGCGCATGTAAATCCGGACGGCGACGCAATCGGCGCAAGTTTGGCGATGTTGCAAATCCTGCGCGAAATGGGCAAAACCGCGCAAGTTTACATTGACGATAAAATTCCTACAAATTTTTTGGTAATGCCGTTTGAAGAGGAAATTCGACGCCCGCGCGAAGATGAAAAATTCGACGCCGATTTACTCGTGATTTTGGACACTTCGCCCGACAGAATCGGCAACGTTAAAAATTTGACTGACGCGCCGATTTTGAACATTGACCACCACGTTACAAACAAAGAATCTATCGGCGATTGGTACATTGAGCCGGACGCGGCGGCGACCTGCGAAATTGTTTTTAAACTTTGCCACGAATTGGGCGCGAAAATCACGCGGAACATTGCGGTTTGCCTTTATACCGGAATGGCGACTGATACCGGCTTTTTCAATTATTCCAATACGAAACCTGCGACCTTGCGCGCGGCGGCTGAACTTGTCGAGGCGGGCGTGCAGCCGAATTTAATTTCTGAGCAACTTGAAAAGCGCAGTTTCCGCGACGTGAAAATTATGAGCGCGGCGCTTTTAACCACAAAACTTTTTTACAGCGGCAAGGTTGCCGGTATGTTCATTGACGCGGAACTTCACCGCAAAGTCGACAACACCGAGGGGCTGATTGATTTAATTCGCGTCATTGATACGGTTGACGTGGCTTTTCTGATTAAGAGTACGGACGAAAATGTTTGCCGCGTGAGTCTGCGCTCGAAAATGACTGAAGTATCGGATATCGCGAAAAGGCTCGGCGGCGGCGGGCACATTCGCGCGGCGGGCTGTACGATTAACAAAAGTTTCGACGAAGCGACGCGGATTTTGATTCGGACGATTGGCGAATATATGATTGAAAATGGGTATTTGCGTCCGGCGGAATACGAAGACCGCGAAGAAATTTCGCTTGCGGATTATGAATTGCCCGACAATGCTTGACGGATTTATAAATTTGCGAAAACCGGCGAATATGACGAGCCACGACGCGGTTAATTTGGTGCGGCGAAATTTGCACATAAAAAAAGTTGGACACGGCGGCACTCTTGACCCTGCGGCGGTTGGAGTGTTGCCGGTTGCCGTCGGGCGCGCCACGAAATTTCTTGAATACATTGCCGATTGTGACAAAACTTATCGCGCAGAAATTTTGTTCGGAATTTCGACTGACAGCGGCGATTTGGACGGCGAAATTTTAAACCGCGTTGAAGATTTTGAGATGCCGCCGCTTGACGAAATTAATTCCGCGCTGAAAAATTTTATCGGCGAAATTGAGCAGACGCCGCCTAAACATTCAGCGATAAAAATTAACGGGCGAAAGGCTTATGATTTGGCGCGAAAAAATATCGATTTTGAAATGCCGCGCCGCGTCGTTACGATTCACCGGATTAAAATTTTGAGCGTTGACGAAAAAATTTTGACGCTGGAAATTGACTGCGCGAAAGGCACGTACATTCGGAGTTTGGCGGCGGATATCGGCGAAAGTTTGAAATTGCCCGCGACGCTGAAATTTTTGACGCGCGAACGGGTCGGCGATTTTAATTTGGCTGACGCGTGCGATTTTGACAGCTTGAAAATTTTGCCGGTTGAAGATTGCATCGACTTGAAAATTTTTGAATTACCTTCGCGCAGGATTAAAGCTTTTTGTAACGGCTTGCCCACGAATGTTGAGGAAAATGACGCGCGGGTTAAAGTTTACGCGGCGGGAAAATTTTTGGGCGTTGGGAAAATTCGCGCAGGAGAATTGCGTTCCGAAAAACTATTCATTGACAGTTCGGCTTAGAAAAGTTATAATCTGAGCATAAAAAAGACGCCTCGAACTTTACGAGACGCCGATGTTGGTTTAAGCGGTTTACCTCCGTACTATATAGCTTATAAAGATTAGGTTGCAAGCCGTCTAGAATGTGGTGGTTTTAGGCGGCTGTTTTGCTCAGTACGATGAGTAGCGCTCCGGTGATAGCAACCACGCGGACTATGATTTTTATAATACGCTTACGCATCCGGCACACCTCCAAACCGGAGGTCTTGGTCTAACCGCCTGCCGTTTCCAACACTAGACGTATTTTAGCATAACGTTGTAATTTTGTACAGCGTTTTTTTATTATAAACATAGGAGAGCTGAATATGAAGGTTTTAATTATCAATGGTTCGCCGCACGCCAAAGGGAACACGGCGATTGCCATTAACGAAATGGTGAAAATTTTTGCGGCTGAAGGCGTCGAAACTGAAATTGTGCAGGTCGGCAACAAAGTTGTTCGCGGCTGCGTGGCTTGCCGAAAATGCGCTGAAACCGGCAAATGCATTTTCGACGATATTGTCAACAAAACCGCGCCGCTTTTCGCGGAGGCTGACGGGCTCGTGATTGCCGCGCCGGTTTATTACGCTTCGGCGAATGGCACGCTGATTAGTTTTTTGGACAGACTTTTTTTCAGCACGCATTTTGACAAAACTATGAAAGTTGGTGCGAGCGTTGCGATTGCAAGGCGCGGCGGTTCAAGTTCGACTTTCGACGAACTCAACAAATTTTTTACGATAAATCAGATGCCGGTTGCGTCCAGCCAATATTGGAATATGGTTTACGGTTTGAACGCGGGCGACGCTGAACAGGATTTGGAAGGCTTACAGACAATGCGGACTCTTGCGCGAAATATGACGTTTTTGATGAAAAGTATTGCGCTGGGCAAAGAAAAATTTGGACTGCCGGAAAAAGAATCGTGGACGCCGACGAATTTTATCAGATGAAAAAGTGCATTCAGCCTGGCTACGTCAAAGATTTTCGCTGTGACGGCAAAATTTGTGAGGCGCGTTGCTGTCGAGATTGGCGAATTGTGGTTGACGACGATGCCTTTGAAAAATATTCTAACCTTCCCGACGCCGCCCGCGAAAAAGTTTTTGAAAATCTTGATTGGGTTGAAGACGAACAGGAAGACGTTGACGTGCTGATTTTGAAACTGCGCGAGGATGGTGTTTGCTCATTTTTGGGCAAAGATAATCTGTGCAGGTTGCAAAAACGGTATGGCGAAGATTATTTGACGGCGATTTGTCAAAGTTACCCGCGCGTGACTTATCGGCTTGACGAAGAAATTTTTGAGCAGTCAATGACGCTTACCTGTCCAATCGCGGCGCATTTAATTTTGTTCCCGACAACGCCAATGACATTCGAAGAAACGCAGGAAGTTTCGGCGCGGGCGATTATCGGCTTCAAGCAAAAACTTTCGCGACCGGTTGACGAATTTATAAATTTGCAAATGGACGCGATAAAAATTTTGCAGGATAGAAATTTGCCGGTGAATCAGCGCTTGAAAAAACTCTGCGCGAAATTTGAAAAGTTGCCGAAATACAAATTTGACATTGAGCGCCACACCGCCGCCTTGATTGAAGTTTTCGCGAATACTTACAGCGCCAATCTCAGCCAAAATAAAAAATTGGAACTTCGACAAAATTATTTGACGTATCGCGATGAAATTTTAAACCGAACTTACGGCGCGTTCGGGCATATCTTTGAAAATTATCTTGTCAACGAATTTTTTATGCGCTGTTATCCGAGCGCGTTTAGCGGCGGCGATTTTCACAACATCAAAATTTTCGTTACCGGTTTCAAGATTTTGGAATTTGCGCTTGTCTTAACCGTCATTGCGAAGAAAAAGTTGAATCTCGACGAAGTTGTCACGCTGATTTATTCTGTGAATGATATGCTTGACCACAGCCGCGGCGGAATGGACGCCATTGTCGATTTTGCTAAGACGTGCGACGCAAAAAAATTCGCCGAGCTTATGCTTGAAGATTAAAACAAAAAAGCCGCCGAGCCACAAAGGCTTGACGGTTAAAATTTTTTTATGAAGTTATCGAATCAGCCGACGTTTTTAGCTTCGTCCAAAAGTAAATTCAGCAGTTTAACGCCCGCTTCCGGAATGTTTGTGCCAGGCGCGAAAATCGCAACCGCGCCGCTCTTGTACAAATGGTCGTAGTCTTGAACAGGAATAACGCCGCCAATTGCAACCATAATGTCGTCGCGCCCAAGTTTCTTGAGTTCTTGAACAAGCTCCGGCAACAGCGTATTATGCCCCGCGGCAAGTGAACTGAAACCAATCATATGAACGTCATTGTCAACGGCGTCCTGCGCAGTTTCAGCCGGCGTTTGGAAAAGCGGTCCGACGTCAACGTCCCAGCCCATATCGGCAAAGCTTGACGCGATAACTTTTTGCCCGCGGTCGTGTCCATCCTGCCCCATTTTCGCAACAAAAATTCTCGGACGGCGACCGGTGAGTTTTTCAAATTCATCAGCCAATTTGCGCGCCTTGTCCAATGCGGTTTGATCTTTAAATTCGCCGGAATAAACGCCGCTGATTGTGTGAATCGTAGCTTGATAGCGCCCCGAAACTTTTTCGACAGCGTCAGAAATTTCGCCGAGCGACGCACGAACTCTAGCCGCCTCAACGGTGAGTTCAAGCAAATTGCCATTTTCGCGAGATTCAGCCGCCTTAGTGATAGCCTCAAGCGCCGCGCGGACGTCGTCTTCATTGCGTTCTGCGCGAAGTTTATTCAAACGTTCAACTTGCGCATTTCTAACTGCAGTATTATCGACGGCGAGAATTTCAAGCGGATCTTCCTTGTCGAGGCGGAATTTATTCAAGCCAACAATCGTCTCGTTGTTCGAATCGATACGCGCCTGACGACGCGCCGCCGCTTCCTCAATGCGCATTTTCGGCAAACCGGTAGGAATAGCTTTAGCCATGCCGCCCATTTGCTCAATTTCCTGGATATGAGCCCACGCGCGGCGAATAATCTCGTTCGTCAAAGCCTCGACGTAATAAGAGCCGCCCCACGGGTCGATAATCTTGCAAACCGAAGTTTCGTCTTGAATGTAAAGCTGAGTATTACGGGCAATGCGCGCGCTGAAGTCCGTCGGCAATGCAATGGCTTCGTCAAGGGCGTTGGTGTGCAAAGATTGAGTATGACCGAGCGCTGCCGCCATAGCTTCCATAGCCGTCCGCGCAATGTTATTGAAAGGATCTTGAGCCGTCAGCGACCAGCCCGAAGTCTGGCAATGAGTTCTAAGCGCCATAGATTTTGCTTGAGTGCCGCCCATTTGTTTAACAATCTTAGCCCAAAGGACACGCGCCGCGCGCATTTTTGCTACTTCCATGAAATAATTTTTGCCAATCGCCCAGAAGAAACTCAAGCGCTTAGCAAAGGCGTCAACCTTCAAGCCCGCGTTAATACCGGTACGAATATATTCAAGCCCGTCAGCCAGCGTGTAACCGAGTTCAATATCAGCCGGCGCGCCCGCCTCTTGCATATGGTAACCAGAGATTGAAATCGAGTTAAACTTCGGCATATATTTAGTTGTATATTCAAATATATCAGCAATTATACGCATCGACATAGGAGGCGGATAAATATATGTATTGCGTACCATAAATTCTTTTAGAATGTCATTTTGTATGGTGCCGTTAAGAATAGCTTTATCAACGCCCTGCTCAACGCCGCTCTGAATGAAAAACGCCAAAATCGGCAAAACCGCGCCGTTCATCGTCATAGAAACAGACATTTGGTCAAGCGGAATGCCGCTGAACAAAATATTCATATCGAGCATTGAGCAAACGGAAACGCCGGCTTTACCAACGTCACCAAAAACGCGCGGATTATCGGCGTCATAGCCGCGGTGAGTCGGCAAATCGAAGGCGATTGACAAACCTTTTTGACCGGCGGCTAAATTTCTGCGGTAAAAAGCATTGGATTCTTCAGCAGTCGAAAAGCCCGCGTATTGGCGAACAGTCCACGGACGGAAAACGTACATTGTGGAATAAGGACCGCGCAAAAACGGCGGGATACCGCTTACGAAATCCAAATGATTCATATGCTGATATTCGTCGTGGCTGTACAGCGGCTTAACCGGCACGTGCTCCATTGTTTTGTAAGACAGCTCGTTATAATTAGCCGCCGCGGCTTTTTCAAATTCAGCCTTCCAGGTTGACTCGTCCACCGGCGGCGCGTCGCTAAGGTTAATCTGCGTGAAGTCCGGATTTTTATAATTAGCCATTGAAAAGCTCCTTTCAGTCGCTTTTTAGGGTTTAGAGAATAGGGGCTAGGGATTAGTGATTTTTCACTATTCCCTATTCCCTTTACACTATTCCCTTCTTCTTCTGCATTGCCGTCAAAGTTTGATAGCAATTCGAGCGAATGTTGATGTAATCGTCAATACCGGCTTGTTTGTAAGTTTCAGCCAATTCAGCCGGTGCAGTTCCCGCCAAAAATACCGTGGCATTGGGCAGAGCCTCATGAAGTTTCGGCGCAAGTGCGGGGACGATTTCCGGATAAGTATCGTCGGTTGAACAAATGACAACTGCGTCTGCGCCGGATTCTTTAGCCGCCGCCGCCGCTTCTTCGGCTGTGGCAAAGCCGTTATTGCTCAAAACTTCGAACGCGCCGACCTGCAAAAAGCCCGTCGTGAAATCTGCGCGAATTTTATGCTGAGGTATCGGACCCATATTTGCCAGGAAAATTTTAACGTTGTCGTTATGTTTCGCCTTGTAATTTTCGGTAGCCTCGCGCAGCTGTTCAATTTTTTCGCTCCAACGATGTTTGCCGATAGTTTTAACGGTTTCAGATTCGCCCGTGCCGAGCGCCGCCCGAAGTTCAGCAATAGTCGCGCCCGCCGCCGCCGCATTTATCGCAGTCTCAAAATTATTCGCGTCAACTTTCGAAAGTGCGTCTTTGGCGTTGACACGGGCAAGATATTTTTCAATAGCCGCCGTGCGAAGTTTCTTATTTTCAGCAAAATCTTCAACGCGCGGGTCAAGGCGCTCTTCAGTCATATTCGCATACATATTTACGCCAACAATCCTGTCGCGTCGCGCAGTAATCGCCTTCACGCGGTCAGCCAAAACGAAAGTAATTTGCTCTTGCGGATAGCCTTCCTTGAGAGCCGCCACAATTCCGCCCTTGCCTTCAATATTTTGAAATTCCGCCCAAATTTTTTCCTTGATTTGCTTAGTCAAAGTTTCAACAGCCCAACTGCCGCCCGCGGGATCAATCGGTTGCAGCAAGCCAAATTCTTCCTGCAAAATAATCTGCATATTGCGCGCAATTCTCCGGCTAAATTCATCGCCCTTGCGAATAGCCTCGTCGAACGGCGCATTTTCAAACGAATCTAAGCCGCCCACAACTGCCGAGAATAATTCAGTGGTATTTCTGAGCAGATTAACGTACGGGTCGTAAACTGTCTTGAAAAAATAAGCAGGGCGCGCGTGGACGTGAATGTGCTGAACTTTTTCACTGCCGCCAAAGGCTTTGATAATTTCAGCCCAAATCGGACGAATCGCACGCATTTTCGCTACCTGCATAAAGAAATTTGCTCCAACCGAAACGCCAAACATAATCTGTTCAGCCGCCTCGTCGATTGTCAAGCCGCGCTCCAACATCGCACGAAGATAATTAACCGCCGCGGAAATTGTATACGCCAATTCTTGAACGTCATTTGCGCCGCCGTTGGAAAAAACATCGCTGTTAATGAAAGCTGTTTTGAGTTCGGGCGCATTTTTCAAAGCCCACTTAGCCGCCGCCGCCGCTTCGTCATAAAGTTTGTCCAAAGACTGATTGAGTTTGCCCTTCGCCGCCAATTCGCCGATAGGATTTGCGCCGATAAAGCCGCGCAGTTTGGAAACGTCGCCGCCGTTTTTCTGGACAGCCGCGATAATCAGCGCCATAATCGGAACGGAACTTTCGCCCGCGTAAACGTACAGCGGATATTTATCCAGTCTCAAATCCTTCAGCAGAGTTTCAACGTCTTCAAGGGTCGTCAAGCTCACGCCGCCGTTACCAACGTGCTCACATTCGCGCGCGTCAACATTTCTTTTCGTCGCGCAGTCCAATTTGACGTTGTAAATCGTCGAGCCTTTGTCAATTTCGTGCTTGAGAAGTTCGTTATTGTCGGCGGGAAAAGTTTCATCGCACGCCTGCGCGATACCCCACGGCGCATTGACATAAACATTGGCGGTTGCGCCGCGCACAAAATCGCCCATGCCAGGATAAGAATTTTTCGGCAAAATCGGCTCGGTTTCGTTGTGGAAATACATTGGATTGAAAACGATGCTCTCATAAGTTTTGGTGAACATTTTCTTTTCGAAAGGCGCGCCCTTCAAAAGTTCAATGCAAGCTTGTTTCCAAGCATCGTAAGTAGGAATTTCAAATTCGTCCAGCGGTACTTCCGGAAAATCAGTCTGCGATTCGGCTTTTTTGATAATCGCCTGTAAATCCAGCTCCGCATTTTTTACATCGCTCATACTGTAGTCTCCTTTGCTTTTTGTTGAAAAAATATTAGCGCAATTCAACTGCAAAGTCAACGAAAATAAAACTTTTGACAGGAATAATTTCAAGTGATACGATACGCGCGCTTGAAACTTTTTATGCAGATTGGAGATTGAAATGGACAGCATTAAAAAATATTTTTTGTTTGAAGAGCGCGGGACGAATCTTCGCACTGAAATTTTGGCGGGTGTCACAACTTTTTTGGCAATGGTTTATATCGTGATTGTCAACCCGTCCGTGTTTTCTGACGGAAACGTAAATTTTGGTGGCGTCTACGTGGCTACCATAATTGCCACTGTGGTTGGAACTTTGATAATGGGCGTCATTGCCAATTATCCTATCGCAATTTCCTGCGGGCTCGGAATTAACGCCTTCGTCGTTTACACATTAATTCTCGCGCAGGGCATACCGTGGCAGGAAGCATTCGGTGCGGCGGCGATAGCGTCGGGAATTTTCATAGTTTTGTCGCTGACACAATTTCGCGAAATGTTTATAAATTCAATTCCGGAAGCGCTGAAAAAATCTATCGCGGCGGGTATCGGATTATTTATCGCGCTAATCGGTTTCCACAACGGACACTTTGTAATGGCGTCGCCCGCAACCATGGTAACAATGGGCGATTTGACAGATCCAACGTTGCTTTTAACAATTTTGGGCTTAATCGCCACGATGATTTTAATGGTAATGCGAGTGAGCGGCGCAATTTTTATCGGAATGATAATAACGGCGGTTGCGGCGGCGATTTTGGGGCATTTCACCATGCCGGAAACATTTTTTGCAATGCCGAGCGGATTCAGCGAAACTTTTATGCAGCTCAGATTGGGCGACATACCGACATTAGCGCCGGCGATTTTCACGCTGTTAATGGTAACCTTATTTGATACGACCGGCACAATGTTAGGAATAGGGCGGCAAGCAGGCTTAATCAAAGACGGCAAATTTCCAAATTTGAAAAGCGCGTTACTGGCAGATTCGGTTGCAAGTTTTATCGGCGCATTTTGCGGCACTTCCCCAACTTCAGCTTACGTTGAATCGGGAACGGGCGTATCAGTCGGCGGCAGGACGGGCTTTGCGTCATTTGTAACGGCGATGTTATTTTTGCTGATGATATTCTTTCAACCGTTGGCGGCGGCGCTGGCGTCCGTACCGGCAGTAACCGCGCCCGCGCTGATTTTAACGGGCTGCTTTATGTGTTCAAATGTGGCGTCAATCGATTGGAGCGATTATTCGGAGGCGTTTCCGGCGTTCTTCACAATGGTATTAATGCCGTTCACCTACAGCATAACAAACGGCGTCGGCGTCGGAATGATAACCTACGTGATTTTAAAAATATTCGCGGGCAAAATTCGCGAAGTGCACCCGCTGATGATTTTGATGGCGATATTATTTGCGGGCGAAATGATAATGTGAGGGGGCGTTCGAAATGCGGAAAATTTTTTTAGCGGCGGTGTTAATGATGTTTATGTTTGTGAATGAAACCTGCGCGAAAAGCATTGAGAAGTTGCTGGCGGACTCTGAAACTGCGCGAAAGACTGATCAGATAATTTTGGTAGTCGACCACAGCTTAAGTTTGTGGAACAAATTGGAAGACGGCTCTTGGCAAATGGATTTTGAGACGCGCTGCAATTACGGGCTGAATGGTTTTAATCTCAATCGGCACGAGGGCGACAAAACTACGCCGATTGGCGCGTTCCCGATTTTGTACGCGTTCGGTATGGGCGATAATCCAGGCACTGAAATTGAGTACAAAAAAATAACGCCTCGATCCTATCTCAGCGGCGAATACGAAACTTATAATACCTGGGTTGAGTCTGACAGCTACATTGCGGGCGAACACTTGATTGACTACAAGCCGGAGTACAACTACGCTATGAATTTTGGTTTCAATATAGATCCGGTGGTTGTTGGCAAGGGCGCGGCGATTTTCCTTCATTGCAACAGCACTTACAAGGACTGGACTTCGGGCTGCGTCAGCGTTCCCGAAAATATTATGCTCGAAATTTTGTTGAAGGCGCGCGAAGGCGAATATATTATCATCGTGCCGCGCGCTGAAGATATTGCCAATTATTGAATAGTTGATTCGATAAGTAAACTGGTATTTTGGAACAAAATTTGATTATTAAAATTTTCACCGGTGCGGTTCAATTCTTCAATGATGGCTGAATATTTATCTAATTCTGCGCGAGCTTCGGCAAATGAAATTTTAAAAAATTCGCCACGAATACGATAATCTTCAAAAGTTTCGTGACAAGCCTGTTCAATAGTATAAGCAACTTCTGAATCGACAAAATCTGTTGCGTAAACGTTCACAATATCCAAACCACTGCTCGAGATGATTGTTTGCATTCGCCGCCGAATATCTTTAGTATAACCAATTTTGACAGTGCCGTTTTCCATTTCAAAAGCGTAGACGCATTTTAAATCAGATTCGTTGATATTTGCCGACAAATCGCGGAGCTTATTGAAAAAATCTGTATTGAAATAATGTTCCTCTAAAATTTCCAGTACTGCCCAAGCGTGATTTGAATTTATAATTTTGAAGTGATGAATTACGCCCTGTTTTGTCCAAAGATAAAGTTGACGAGTCATCGGCGAAATAGGCATTTCAATATTTTTAGCGTACTTTTTGAAGTTCTTTAAATCCTCGCCATCGATTTTGTAGTAATGTTTACCTTCGATGAACTTGTCTTTGTTATTGTTAAAATTTTGTTGAATTTGAATGACCTTGCAACCGTAAAATTTAGCGAGCTGTTCGGTAGTCACAACGCGCTGATTATTATGTTCGACGTAGCTCGGCACCAGAGAGGTTTGAATTTCTTGATTTTCCATAAATATCTTTCTTTCGCAAAAATTTTGGTAACGCTAAAAAACTTGACAACCAACTTTCGACAAGTTATAATTTCTCTGAAAATTAACAAAGGAAATAGCTTGCCCTGTGGTTATTTAGTTTTTTATGTTACGGATATTATAACACAGCGGCTTTAATAATGCAACAAAAAAATCCGCCTGCGTGGCGGTTTTCTATTTTCAGAGTTTGAAAATTTCGGAGGCGAATATTTTGTCGCGCAGTTGTAAAGCGATTATTTTTGTAGTTGACGAAATGAAAATTTGCCGCTATAATCTGAAGCGTTAAGTTTTTTCGCAAAAAAAGGGCAGTCGGTTTAGCAACGTCGACTCGCCCCGCTAATAATAATCCTTACGTGTTAGAGCCGCAGCTGTCAGCGGCTTTTTTAGTTCCGATTAATTGAAAACCGAAACGATGGTGGCGATGAGATTGGCGGCTGACAAAGCCAGACTGAGCCATTCAAATTTCGTCATCGACATCACCTCCCCTTGCGGGGAAAGCCGACTACCGACTGTCAACGCGGGAATATTAACATTTTGCCGCGCGGTTGTAAAGCGGCTATTTTTATTTGCAAAATAATTGTAACTTGCTTTAAAACTTCCGGAATATGTAATATAATTTGCGCAAAAAATTTCGGGGGTGCGGAGCATGGGCGCGCAAGGAACAATCGCATTTTTAATTCGACAGCTATTGGAGCGGGTATTCAAAATCGTTGGCGGAATGGTTTTAATCGTAATGGTGAGCCTGTACTTATTTTCGAGTTACACGGCGGTAGTCAATCAGGCGGGAATCGTACGCGGCGGCAGTCAAAGAATTGTCAAGCAAGTATTGGCGGGTGCGGATTCGGCGCAGGCAATGACGAATGTTGAAAATTTATTACAGAAATTGGACGGCGCGATATTGTTGGGAAGTTTTTCGAGCGAGCGAAACAAAGTTGCCGAATATTGGAGCGGAACGGTAAAACCGGCAATGACGGATTATCAGGCGACGAAAAATCCTGCGCGACTTTTGGAAGTCAGCGAAACTTATTTTGGAATGACAAATTCTATGGTGGACGCGGCTCAGTCGATGGTTGACATAATGTCATGGGTTTTGTACGTAATTTTAATCGGATTCGTGGCGGCGATTTGGTCGTTTTTGAAAAAAGTAAATCACACATTTAACGAGCGCGTTGTCGAGCCGCTCAATTCCTTGGAAACTGATATTAACCGGCTCGCGCAGGGCAATTTGACGCAAAAACTTACCTACAGCCGCGAAGATGAAATTGGCAAGCTGTACGATTTGCTGAACAAAATGCGCGTGGGACTTTCCGGCTACGTGCAGGACATTGAAGAAAATTTGCGCAAAATGGCGGATGGCGATCTGATCACGGCAACGAATATGACGTACATTGGCGATTACGCGCCCATTCAGACGAATATTGAACATATCCGCGAATCTTTGTGCGGCGAAATGCAGTCCATGAATGAAATTGCCGACAAAGTTTCTGACAGCGCTAAGGAAGTTTCGCAGGTTTCGCAAAGTTTAGCCGAGGGCGCTATGAATCAGACCGGCAGTATTCAGCAACTTCAAGACAAAATTACCGCCACGATGAAACAGAATGACCAGGTTGAATTTTTCGTGCGTGAGGCGCTGCAAAGCGACGAGGAAACTAAGAAAAGCATTGCAATGGGTATTCACCGCATGGACAAAATGGTTGCGGCAATGCAGCGGATTAATGCCGCGTCCGAAGAAATTAAATCGATTTTGGGAACGCTGGACGAAGTTACAGATCAGACGGCGCTTTTAAGTTTGAACGCGTCAATCGAGGCGGCGCGCGCTGGCGAAGCCGGACGTGGCTTTGCGGTGGTTGCGGGCGAAGTCAGAAAACTTTCCGAGCAATCCGCCAAATCCACTCAGCACATCAAAGAATTAATCAACCGCGCCATTACCGAAATTGAGAGCGGCACGGGCGTTGTCAATCGGGCGTCCGGCTCTCTTGCCGAAGTTTCGCAGGGTACTGAAGTTGTTCGAAATATTATTCAAAAACTCAGCGAACAAAGCAAACAACAGCAGAGGCAAATGCAGGAAGTCAATCAACTTTCGCAAACGATTTTGAGCGTGGTTACCGATAATTCCGCGGTTTCCGAAGAATGCGCCGCTGCAAGCTCCGAGCTTTCCGACTATTCGACTGCTTTTAAAGACAGCGTTGGTAAATTCAGAACAGCGTAAAATTATTTTTCCACAACAAAAAAGCCGTCGCGCAGATTTACGCGGCGGTTAATTTTTTTGCTTATGAGAATTTCAGCGTGGTTGACAAGCCGTCCTTCCCGCAAATTGTGTTTTCGAAAATCGCGGTCGCATTTGGCAGATATTATTGCGGATTTTCAATCATCTGTGAATAAAAAAGCCGTCGCGCAGATTTACGCGGCGGTTAATTTTTTTGCTTATGAGAATTTCAGCGTGGTTGACAAGCCGTCTTTCCCGCAAATTGTGTTTTCGAAAATCGCGGTTGCATTTGGCAGATATTGTTGCGGATTTTCAATCATCTGTGAATAATGCGCCAGCCACAGCTGATTGACATTGGCGGATTTTGCGATTTCTGCCGCCTGCGCGAAATTCATATGCCCGTACTCAGTGGCGATTTGAGCCTGTTCATTTTCGCCGTAAGTTGCCTCGCAAATCATCAAATCGGCATCTTGGGCGGCGTCAATCAGCGAATCGCACGGCGCGGTGTCGCCGGTAAAAATAAATTTCAAACCTTTGCGCGGCGCGCCTAAAACTTGTTCCGGCAAAATTATTTCGTCGTCGACTTGCACGCTTTGCACTTTTTGTAAAACGCTCCACAGATTTATCGGTATGTTAAGTTCACGTGCTTTTTCCGGCAAAAATTTTCCGGCTCTGCCCAATTTGAAACAGTAACCCTGGCTTGAAATTCGGTGTTCGGTTTTGAAGGTTGAAAGTTTCGCCTCAAATTCCCAGCCGCTTATCATTTCGCAAAGTCTTAATCCTTCCGGCGGAATTTCCAGCAATTTAATTTCGTAAGCCGTCCAGCCCGTTAATTTCAAAATCGGCTCAAGCGCCTCCGTTAAGCCTTCCGGTCCTGTTATGTACAAAGTTTCGACGCGCTCCATGCTGTTCATTGTCTGCAAAAGTCCTGGCAGTCCGAAAATGTGATCGCCGTGGTAATGCGTCAATGCGATTATGTCCGTTTTCATTAAGCTGACGCCGAATCTTCGCGCCGCGGTTTGCGTTCCTTCGCCGCAGTCAAAAAGTATCGAATGTCCGCCGCAAGATAAAACCGCCGCCGTCAGCGCCCGATTTGGAATTGGGAAAAGCGCCGCCGTTCCCAGCAACGTGATATCTATCATTTTTTCTGCTCAGCTAAAAATTGCATCAAAGTTTTTCCGCCAACGCCCCAATTATCAAGGTCGTTTTCTTTGACAAGGACGTAGAAAAATTTTTCGTCAACGCCCAAAATTTCGCTAGCTTTTTTCGTGAGCTCCGCGATAAGTTTTTCTTTCTGTTCTTTGGTAGGGTGAACCGCCTCAACTGAAATTAACGGCATAAAAAAACGCTCCTCTCAACTTAAAATTTTCGTGGAATTTGATACGTAGATTTTTTCAAGCAAATTTCGTTTTGCAAGTTCGGCGTCGAGCAATGATTTTTTCTTTAGCAAAATCGCCGCCGGTACGTACGGATAATCCGAGCCGTAAATCAAATGTTCGGCGTCCGTGATTTTTAAAAGTATATCCATTTGCTCCGGCATTGGGTCGCCCGCCAAATCGAAGAATAATTTTCGCAAGCCCGCCGAAATGTCTACCGCGTCCATCATTTTCATTGACGCTAACATTTGGAACATTGCGCCTGCCCGCTGTTTCATGTATGGCAGGAAAGAGCCACAATGCGGAACTACAAATTTTATTGCGGAAAATTTTTCCAGCGTACCGTTTGCCAACAGGTTTAAAACCGCGCGCGTTGTGTCCGCCGGATATTCGAACAGCGCCATGACTTTGCCCGTGATAACTTTTTCGCGTGGCAATTCTCGCGCAGGGCTCGGGTGCATAATCACCAGAGATTTTCTGTTGTGAAGTTCCGCGAAGATTGGATTTAAAATTTCGTCGCCCAAATAGACGCCGTCCGAATTACTTGCAACTTTCACACCGAGCGCGCCGAGTTTTTCCGCGGAATATTTTATTTCGGAAATTGAGCCTTCAACGTCTGGCATTGGCAAAACCGCCACGAATCCAAATTTGTTCGGAAATTTTTTGCAAAGCGCGGATAAATCTTCGTTAATTTGCCGCGCAACTTCGATTGAGATTTTCGCTTTGTCCTTGCCGTTGAAAATGTGCGGCGTGGGCATTGATAAAATTGTAAAGTCAATTCCGGCGTCTGCCATAAATTTTAAATGAGCCTCGGCTGTCCATTGCGGCAAGGGAAATCCTTCTTCGGCGAGCGCGTCGATTTTTAATTTTTTCAAACCCTCGACGTACGACGGCAAAATTGCGTGCGCGTGGAAGTCCACTTTGCCGAACGAAATATTTTTAGCCGCCGCCAATTCAAAATTTCCCAGTGCCATCGTCAACGCTCCAATTCCGCTGATTTTCAAAAATTCTCTGCGCGAGATTTTCATAAACTTGCTTTGAGGATTTGAACAACTTCGTCGCGCGTCAAAACTTTATAGCCATTTTCCAGAATAAAAGTAGCGTCGGCAATTCCGTCAATCATATCGGCGGTCGCGCCCAATTCGCCAATCGTCATAGCCACGCCGATTTTGCGCATCCAATTTTCCATAGCCCTAAGACCTTCTTTGGCAATTTCTTCGTCAGAGCCGATTGCGGGAACTTTCCAAACTTCGAGAGCAAAGCGCTTGAATTTCTGCAAACCGTACGGCATAATGAATTTGTAATAGGGAAGTGAAACCGCGGCGAGCGTCATTCCGTGCGTGGCGTTCGTAAAGCCGCCGACAGCCTGACCGAGCATATGAACCATCCAGTCTTGAGATTTGCCCTTGCCGATTAAAGTATTCAGCGCCCAGGTTGCCGTCCACATGATATTTGAGCGCGCCTCGTAGTCTTCCGGATTTTCAACGGCGATTAATGAGCTGTGAACAACCGAGCGCATTAAACCTTCAGCAATGTAATCTGAAGTGTTATCGTCGCTACCGGAAAAATATTGTTCGCAAATGTGGTTGAAAATATCGTAGCAGCCGGCAATCATTTGGCGTTTGGGCAGACTGTAGGTAAATTTCGGATTGAGAATTGAAAATTTCGGCATGACATTTTCGCCGAAAACGTGTCCGATTTTCTGTTTAGTTTCGGGATTGGTAATGACAGAACCGGCGTTCATTTCAGAGCCCGTGCCCGCCATTGTCAGAATACAGGCAACCGGAACAATCGCGCAGGTCGGCTCTTCGAAGCGAATAAAATATTTTTCCCAAGGATCTTCGTCGCAGTGGACGGAAACCGAAACTGCCTTAGCATAATCGCAGCAAGAACCGCCGCCCATTGCCAAGAGCAAATCAACTTTGTTTTCGCGCGCAATTCTCACGCCGTCGCGCAGCTTTTCAACGGTAGGATTCGGCATAACGCCCGCGTCTTCGATAATATTTTTGCCGTTAGCCATCAGAATATCGACAACCGCGTCGTAGATACCGTTTTTCTTGACAGAGCCGCCGCCGTAAATCAGCTGAATGTTTTTCCCGTACTTCGGCAATTCGTCATTTAAAAATTTCAATGAATCTTCGCCGAAATAAAGTTTCGTGGCGTTAACGTAACTAAAATTTCCCAACATACTAACCGCTCCCCTATAATTGACTAAAACCTTGTGACGTGCTACACTTAATTTGACAAAAAGCGCCACGTGACAAGGCTTTTTGCTGTCAACAATTCTATAATTTTTGGGTAAAGTTGTCAATTGAGAAACGCGGCGTTAGCGGATTTTAGGGGCGATTGTTATGCGAAAGATAAAGGTAATGACGATTTTTGGCACGCGACCGGAAGCTATAAAAATGGCGCCGGTGGTAATCGAACTTTTCAAGCGTTCCGAAATAGAAACATTTGTAACAGTGACGGCGCAGCACCGCGAAATGTTGGATCAAGTTTTACGGCTTTTTAAAATTCAGCCGGACTTCGATTTAAACATAATGGCACAGGGACAAACTTTGTTCGATATCACAGAACGCGCTCTAAGCGGCTTACACGGCGTTTTTGCGAAGGTCAACCCAGATATCGTTTTTGTTCACGGAGACACCACCACGACCTTTGTAGGCGCTCTGGCGGCGTTTTACAATCAAGTTGCCGTGGCTCACGTTGAGGCGGGTTTGCGTACTGGAAATAAATATTCGCCCTTTCCCGAAGAAATGAATCGTAAATTGACCGGCGCGCTTACTGATTTACATTTTGCGCCGACTGATACCGCGAAAAATAATCTACTCAATGAGGGCGTCGCGCAAGACAAAATTTTCGTTACCGGCAACACTGTTATTGACGCGCTTTTTCAAACCGTCAAAGCCGATTTTAATTTTTCGGACGAACTTTTGAATCGCATTGACTATTCAAACAAGCGAATAATTTTGGTGACAACGCACCGCCGCGAAAATCTCGGTGAGCCTTTGCGGCAAATTTATCGCGCGCTGAAAAATTTGCTTGAAGAATTTGCCGACGTTGAAATTATTTTTCCCGTGCATAAAAATCCGCGCGTTCGTGAAATTGTAAATGCGGAATTGGGGAATATTGAGCGCGTGCATTTGATTGAGCCTTTGGATTATGAGCCGTTTGTGAATTTGATGAGCCGCGCGCATTTGATTTTGACGGATTCGGGCGGTATCCAAGAGGAAGCGCCGGCGCTGGGCAAACCGGTATTAGTTCTGCGCGAAACAACGGAAAGACCGGAAGCGGTAATTGCGGGAACAGTTAAATTGGTTGGCACGTCAACGGAAAAAATTTATAGCACCGCGAAAATCCTGCTTGCGGATTCGGCTCAATACAAAAAAATGGCAACAGCAAAAAATCCTTATGGAGACGGGCGCGCCGCAAAAAGAATTGTTCAAGCGTTGTTGTGG
>CAJOMO010000019.1 GCA_905235685.1 uncultured Selenomonadaceae bacterium | reverse complement strand
TCTCTTTTTGTTAAAGCGGAAGGCTAACCGCTAAATTCAGTTTAATTTATTTTTTTAGTAATGTCAATAGCGGCGTTTCATCTCACGACTAAAGTCGCGGGTCTTCACGCCTTATCCATAAAGCGAAAGTAAATTTCTGCCACGAATAAAACTATCGCAAGCCCCATCGCTGCATAACCGACTTTTTCAATGATTGTATCCTGCGTTGAAGTAAATTTGTAATGACGCCGCGCGTACGTCGAACCCAGCGCGATTATCAGCGTTATGTACAAGCCGCGATTTATCGCCGTGAAACTCGACCACCCGATTATCAGAAAAATTACCGTCAACGCCAATATGATTGTCAACAAATAATCTTTGCCTGGTTTTTCCGGCGGCTTTTCTTCGGACGGCGATTTGGTTTTCGGTTGCAATTTCTTCAAGATTTTTTTATATTGTCTGGCCATAAATCTACTCCTTAATTTCGCATTGGCACATTTTCATAACGTTAAGAGCCTCTGCGTGAGATTTTGGATTGACGCCCGCGCAACATTTAGCGTCGACTGAAACTTTTTGCTCCGGATAAAACGCCTTCAGCAACAGCGCATTTGAAATGACGCAAATATCCGTGCAAACGCCGACAAATTCAACTTCCTCATAAGGTTTGAGCAAAGTTGGCAGGCGCGTTGTGCCGAAAGATTTTTTCTCAATAACAGCCTTAGCGTAGGGAATAAATTTTTTCAGCTCCGGTACAATTTCCCAGCCGGCGGTATTTTTCACGCAATGAATCACCGGCAGATTTTTACCTTCCTGCGTCTCCAAATAATTTTCCTTGTGCGTGTCTTGAGTAAAAAGAATATCAGCCGATTTCTGCGCGACGACCTTTTCAAGTTTTTCAACCAGGCGCGGCAACATTTCTTGCGCCTCTGCCGTGCCGAGCGCGCCGGTTACAAAGTCGTTTTGCATATCGACAACTACCAATGCCTTAGCCATTAGAATTTCCTCCAGTCAAATAATTATTCAGCCAATTTTCGACAGCCTGCCCGATAATTTTTTTACCCTCAGCGTCGGGGTGCAAACCGTCAACCGCCAAATCCGCCCGCAAATTTCCGTTGCTGTCCGAAAGCGCCTCCGAAATGTCAATGCAATGTTCCTGCCGTTTCATCCAATCGCAAATGTACGCGCGCTGTTCCTTCCAATCGTACGGCGGATTTTCAATAAATTTAACCTTGCGAATCAAATCGGGATTAAGCGGCGTGGGCGTAATGAAAACCGGCGTTATACCGTGACTTTCGCACTTATCGCGCAGCTCGGACAAGTTCATAACCGAATCCCAGCCCAAAATATTTCCGCGAAAATCATTGACGCCCGCCATTATGAACAGCACTTCGGGGCTGAACGGCAAAACATCTTCGTCAAATCTGTCTAAAAGTTTGTAAGTGGTATCGCCGCTCTTGCCCAAATTTTTTATCGGGAAATCGCAATAATTTTCCCAATTGTAAACGACGGTTGAAGGCGGAACGGAAATTGAGCCGCCGCCGTGAGTTATGCTGTCACCGAGTGCGCAAAATCTTTCGGGCGATGTAACGGTGAAACTGTTGCCCGCGTTTTTCTCCGACCAATTTGTTAAAGCTTCGTCAAATTCGTCCATGCCGCGCACCCGCCAATAATATTCGCCCTCCTCAAGCACGGGAATTTTATCATAAAAATCAAAGTTATCATCTTTCGGGTGAAAATCTGTCAGATAATCGCGATACAGCTCGCCGTCTTTGAAAAGCTGAATTTCATAATGATCTGCTTGCCACGCCGGAATCCACGAATAAACCAAATAAACCGGCGGCGAACTCATTTTGTCAAATTCGGTGGTCGTGCGCGGGCTCAAAGGGTTATCTTCGCTGGAAATAATTTTTACGTTGTGTTTAACGATTTTGTTGTTGAAATCCAGCGCGACGATTTTAAATTCCGGCTTGTTGCTACGAACTTGAACTTCAATGCCGGTGGTGTATGAAACGGCGTCCTGTCCTTCGAAAGAAACTTTGTACTTGACGGCGCGCGGCACGACGTCCCAGGTTAGGCGGATAATTCGAATATTATCGTCGCTGTCTAGGGCGAAAGGTTCCTCTTCGGGCTCGTCGATATTTTTGGAAGAGGCTTCGCTGACGGATAAAACTTTCGCGGTAACTTCCTGCCGATTAGCCGAATCTTGCGTTAAGTGGTTACGCGGATTTTTATTTTCAATCGGCTCAAGCGGATTTTTATTGCCGTCGAAGATTTGAAAATTCGCCAATGACAGTACAATCGCTATAAGAACCGGCAAAAATTTCATCATTACAAATACGCTCCCAATCTAAAAAATTCTATACATTTTACATTAAATCGGCGGCGTTTGCAAATTTTTTATCAAGTTGCATTTGTCCGGCAAAATTTATATAATCAGCGAAAGAAGTTTTTGAGGTGATGCGATTAATGAGAGCAACGGAATTGTACGCGCCGACACTTCGGGAATCTCCGGCGGAAGCGGAACTTTTGAGCCATAAATTAATGTTTCGCGCAGGATTAATCCGAAAAGCGGCGGGCGGAATGTACACATATTTACCGCTGGCGTGGCGGACGATGAAAAAAATAATGCAAATCATACGCGAAGAAATGGACGCCGCGGGCGGGCAAGAATTGATGATGCCGATAACGCAACCGGCGGAAATTTGGCGAGAATCCGGACGCTGGGCAGTTTACGGACCGGAAATGATGCGTTTAAAAGACAGGCACGGGCGCGAATTTTGCTTAGGACCTACGCACGAAGAAATGATAACAACGCTTGTTCGCGGTGAAGTTCGTTCGTATAAACAATTGCCGCTTATGCTTTATCAAATGCAGAATAAATACCGCGACGAAATACGCCCGCGTTTTGGGCTTATGCGCAGCCGCGAATTTGTCATGAAGGATTTGTATTCGTTTGACAAAGACGTTGACGGTATGAATATTTCTTATCAAAAAATGTATGACGCTTACACTAAAATTTTTACGCGCTGCGGTTTAAAATTCCGCGCGGTTGAGGCGGACAATGGCGCAATTGGCGGCGGGCATTCGCACGAATTTACGGTTTTAGCGCCGAGCGGCGAATCCAACATTGCTTACTGCGAAAGTTGCGATTATGCGGCGAGCGACGAAAAAGCCGAACTGAAAATTATTCGCGCAGAAGTCGAAGAAATGAAGCCGCTTGAAAAAATTTCAACGCCCAATGCTCATACGATTGAACTTGTCAAAAATTATTTGGGCGTGCCGATTGAAAAAACAATCAAGGCTGTGGCGTTCCAGGACGACGACGGCAAATTGATATTGGCGTTTGTGCGCGGCGACCACGAAGTTAACGAAATCAAAGTTTTGAATGCGACGGGCGCGTTGCATTTGCATATGGCTGAAGAATCGGCGATTAATGCGGTTGGCGGCAGTGCGGGCTTTATGAGTCCGATTGGCTTAAAAGACGGCGCGGCTATCGTTGTTGACGCAACGGTTATGGAAATGTACAATGCGGTTGCCGGTGCGAATGAGGCTGACGCGCATTTTATAAATGTGAATCCGCGCAGAGATTTTGACGCGGCGAAAATTATTGTGGCTGATATTCGAATGGTGCAGGCGGGCGATCCTTGTCCGCACTGCGGCGCTGAATTGAAAATGACACGCGGCATTGAAGTTGGGCAAGTTTTCACGCTCGGCAGTAAGTACAGCAAATCTTTGAACGCAACTTTTTTGGACGAAAGCGGCAAAGAAACTTATTTTGAAATGGGCTGTTACGGTATCGGCGTCGGGCGGACTATGGCGGCGGCGATTGAGCAGAATAATGACGCGGACGGAATTATTTGGACGCGGGCGATAGCGCCGTTTGAAGTGGTTGTAGTTCCGGTTAATGCGAAAGACGCGGCACAGCTTGAATACGCTGAAAAAATTTATGACGAATTGAAGGCGGCGGGCGTTGACGTTTTGCTTGACGACAGGAAGGAACGCGCCGGTGTTAAATTCAAAGATTGTGATTTAATCGGCTATCCTTTGCGCGTAACCGTCAGCCCGAAAACTTTGGACAGCGGCAATGTTGAAGTCAAAATTCGTAAGAGCGGCGAAATGTTGAATTTCAATCGCGCAGAGTGCGTTGACAAAGTTTTAGATTTGCTGAAAAATTTGTAAGGACGTGATTGTATGACGAATATTGAGCGGCTGAAAAGTTTAAGCGCCGAAGAATTTGCTAAGTGGCTTTGTCACGAATTGCAAACGAGCGACCTTACATTGGACGAAATTGACGAGGTTTTGGACGAATATAAAGACAGCGCGCCGCCCGATTATGAAAGTATGATGGCGTGGCTGAATGCTCCGACGAAATGAGGTTTTGAAAATGCGAATGCCGGTAATATTTTCTGGGCACGGCGACCCGATGATAGCTTTGCGAAAAGACGAAGTTTCAACGACCTGGGCGGAAATGGGCAAAGAATTTTTCGCGAAATACGGCAAACCGAAGGCGATATTGGCGATATCGGCGCATTGGTACACGCACGGCTCATTGGTGCAGAATATGGAAAATCCGCCGCAAGTCAACGATATGTTCGGCTTTCCGGACGAATTGTACCGCGTGCGTTATCCTGTGAAAGGTTATCCTGCATTGGCGGCGCGCGTTCAAGAGATACTCGGCGCGGCAGTCGAAGTTGACAACGATTGGGGAATTGACCACGGCATTTGGACGGTTTTTGTGCATATGTTTCCGGCGGCTGATATTCCTGTGGTAGAGTTTTCCGTTAACGGCGATATTTCGGCGCAAGAAATTTTTGATATAGGCGTGAAGTTGTCTGATTTACGGGCGGAAGGCTATTTAATTTTTGGCAGTGGCAACGTTGTACACAATCTGCGCGAAATTGAGTGGGAAAATCCGCACGGCTCGGACAAGACTTTGAAATTCAACAAAACCGTAATTGACGCGGTGAAGGCGGGCGACGCCGAAAAAATTATTCATTACGAGAAAATTGCTGACGCCGATTATGCGATACCGACGCCGGAACATTATTTGCCTTTGGTATATTGTATGGGTGCGGCAGATGGCGATGGCGCTAAAGTTTTCAATGATATTTGCAATTTGGGTTCAATGGCAATGACGGGATTTATTTTCGACAACTTTTGAAAAGCTGTAACAAATATACAATAAGAAGCCGCCACGGAGGGCGGCTCGAACCCCGCCGCGAACTAGTCGACTGGATGTCGACTATCTGAGCGGCGCTTTCTTTGCCAGCGTTGCGCGGTTTTCGAAGAAAAGCGTGCTCTTTAGTACTTTCTGGAAAGAAATGCTGAACTAATTAACTATAGGAGGTTGTTTCAATGATTAAGATAATTTTTTCGGATATGGACGGCACGCTATTGACGAGCCAAAACAAATTGCCGGACGGATTCGACGAAACCATGGCTGAATTGAAAAAGCGCGGCGTAATTTTTGCACCGGCGAGCGGCAGACAATATTTTTCTCTGTTGAAAACTTTTTCCAAATACGTTGACGAATTTTTATTTTTGGCGGAAAATGGCACGCTGGTAATGCACCGCGAAATTGAAATTTTCTCCAGCCCGATTGACATTAACGCGGTAAATAAAGTTTTGGAAGTAACCGAGCCGATTAAAAATATTCTGCGCGTGTGGTGCGGCAAAAAAGACGCTTATATTCGCCGCGATAACGATACGCCCGAAAATCAAGCCGAGCTGAACAAATATTACACGCACAACGCCGTGGTTGACGATTGGGCGGAAATTGACGATACGCCGATTAAAGTTGCAATGTTCGACGGCACTGCTCACGCCGATAAAAATATTTACAGCCACCTCGCGCCTTTCTATGACAATTTGCAAGTCGTGTTGAGTTCGGATTATTGGGTCGACGTTATGAGCAAGGGAATTAATAAGGGCGAGGCTGTCCGCAACATTCAGCGGATTTTGGAAATTAAGCCCGAAGAATGCGCGGCGTTCGGCGATTATCTCAACGACTACGAAATGATTCAAGCGGTCGGGCACGGTTTCGCTATGGCTAATGCTCATCCCGATTTGAAAAAAATTGCCAAATACGAAACTGCCAGTAACGATCAATTCGGCGTGATTGTCGGAATTAAACGGCTCATTGACGAGGGCTTGATTTAGGAATTAGGAATTAGGGGTTAGGGGTTAGGGACATCACTATTTCCTGACTCCTATCTCCTATCTCCTAAAAATCGACCGAAGGGAGATTTTCCAATGGTGACGGCGATATTTCCGGCGGCGGGCGCGAGTCGGCGAATGGGCGCGAGTACAAATAAAATTTTCCTGGAATTGGGCGGCGAATCCATTTTAACCCGCACGCTCAAAACTTTTTCAAAATCTGCGCGAATAGGTTTGTTAATCGTGGTGACAAACGAAATCGAAGCCGTGACAGAAATTTTATCGGCAACGCCAAATTTAAAACCGTGGCGCGTAACGGCGGGCGGCTCTGAACGCCAATATTCCATCGCCAACGGATTGAAATTAGTACCGGCAAATTCCGAAATAATTTTAGTCCACGACGCGGCGCGCCCGTTAATCGATTTGCAGACAATTGAAAACGTTATCGACGCGGCAGAAAATTTCGGCGGAGCTATTGCCGCTGTTCCCGAAAAAAATACAATCAAGGTTGCAGACGCGGCGGGGTTTGTTAAATCGACGCCAAATCGCGCAGATTTATTTGAAGTGCAAACGCCACAAGGTTTCAACCGCGAAATTCTTTTGAAGGCATACGCGCGGGCTCAAACCGATAATTTTTTGGGTACGGACGACGCCAGCCTGGTTGAAAGAATCGGCGGCAAAATTAAAATCGTAACCGGCACTTACAAAAATATCAAAATCACCACGCCGGAAGATATTTCTATCGCCGAAAATTTTTTGAGGAGCGAAAATTAAATGACGCGCTTTGGTATTGGCTATGACGTTCACCGCCTTGTTCCCAATCGAAAATTGATTTTGGGCGGCGTGGAAATTGCGCATAATTTGGGGCTTGACGGACATTCGGACGCTGACGTTTTGATTCACGCGATTATTGACGCTTTGCTCGGCGCGGCGGCTCTCGGCGATATTGGACAGCATTTCCCAGACACTGATAATAAATTTAAAAATATCGACAGCGGAATTTTGCTTGCTGAAACCTGTAAAATCCTGCGCGAGAAAAATTATAAAATCGTCAACGTCGATACAATCATTGTCGCGCAGAAACCGAAACTTGCGCCGCACATTTTCAATATTCGATGTAGATTGGCTGAGATTTTGCAAATTGATATAGATTTTGTCAGCGTCAAGGCGAAAACTGAAGAGGGGCTCGGTTTCACGGGCGCGGAGCAGGGAATTGCCGCCTACGCCGTTTGTGCCATTGAAAGGTAGACTGCCAATGAGTTTTTTTTCGCGCATTAAAAAAGATATCCGCGTTGTCTTCGAAAGAGACCCCGCCGCCAAAAGTACGCTCGAAGTGATTTTTTGCTATTCCGGCTTGCACGCGATTTGGATGCACAGAATTTCGCACGCACTTTTTAAACGCGGCTGGATTGTTTCTGCGCGAATGGTTTCAAATTTTTGCAGATTCTTGACGGGCATTGAAATTCACCCGGGCGCGACGATTGGCGACGGGCTTTTTATTGACCACGGCACGGGAATTGTTATCGGCGAAACGGCGGAAATTGGCAAAAACGTAACGCTGTATCAAGGCGTAACTTTGGGCGGCACAGGCAAGGAAAAGGGCAAACGCCATCCAACAATCGGCAATAACGTTGTTGTGGCGACGGGCGCGAAAGTTTTGGGCTCATTTAAAGTTGGCGACCACGCGAAAATCGGCGCGGGCTCTGTCGTCTTAAAGGAAGTTCCGCCGTATGCAACGGTTGTAGGTATTCCCGGGCGCGTCGTGGTTTTGCACGGGCAGCGCGTTCATAACGAGGAAGAATTTAAGCGCGCGTGGCTCGAACTTTGCAAAAAACGCGGCTTGAATGTTGACGACCCAAAAGTTAACGCGGAAATTTGCGACGAAATTGACGTTGACCTTTGCCACGATAATTTGCCCGACCCCGAACGCGAAATGATTGAAGTTGCACTAAGACAAATTCAGCGGCTGGAAGAGCGCGTTCACGATTTGGAAATTGAATTAGCGGCAGCGAAGGCGGAAATATCTTCGGAGGCAATGCGGACTTCCGAATTGGAAATAGCGGTTGACAGCAAATCGGCAGTCAATTTGAAAAAGGCAGGTAAATAATTCCTATGAGAAAATTTATTTTGGACATTCACACGCACACGATAGCCAGCGGGCATGCTTACGGCACGATTCGCGAAATGGCACAGGCGGCGGCGGACGTCGGGCTGAAACTTTTGGGCTTTGCCGAACATGCGCCTGGTATTCCCGGCTCGATTGACCCGTTTTACTATAAAAATTTGATGGTAATTCCGCGCAAAATTTACGGCGTCGAAATTCTTCACGGCTGCGAAATTAACGTTTTGAACAACGGCACGCTTTCACTTGAACAGGAATATATCGACAAACTGGATTTCGGAATTGCCGGCGTTCACCCGCAATGTTACAAAAATGTTGGGCGCGAAAAGAATACTGACAATGTTTTGTCCTGTATGCAAAACGATAAAATTTTTTTCGTATCGCACCCCGACGACGACAGAAACCCGCTGGATTATGAGCGGCTCGTGCAGGGCGCGAAAGATTTTCACGTGGCGCTGGAAGTCAATAACAGTTCGCTCGTCAAAAAGGATAAGCGCTTGAATTGCTACGAAAATTATACAACGATGCTTAATCTTTGCGAAAAATTGAGCGTTCCAATTATCGTCAGTTCCGACGCGCACGATCCTTCGGGCGTTGGCGAATTTACGCTTGCCGAAAAACTTTTAGCCGATTTGAATTTTAACGAAGATTTAATTTTGAATATCAGCGTTGACCGGCTGAAAAATTTTATTGGAGTGTGAAAAATGATTCAAGTTTACAATACTATGAGCCGGAGCAAGGAAATTTTCAAGCCGCTTAAAGACGGCGAAGTCAGCATCTATTGCTGCGGCGTGACGCCCTATAATTCGCCGCACATTGGCAACGCGCGCCCTTTCGTGACGTGGGACGTTATCCGCCGATTTTTCCGCAGGCTCGGCTACAAAGTGCGATATATTCAAAATTTCACGGACATTGACGACAAAATTATCACGGCGGCAAACAAAGAAGGCGTGACATGGCAGGAAATTTCGCAGCGTTACATTGCCGCTTATTTCAAAGTCATGGACGCGCTTAATATTCGCCGCGCCGATATTTACCCGCGCGTTTCTGAAACTATTCCCGAAATTATTGAAATGATTCAGCGGCTTGTCGACAAGGGCTTTGCTTATAAATTGGAAAACGGCGATGTTTTTTATAGCGTCGAGGCTGATAAAAGTTACGGCAAATTGAGCAGGCGGAATTTGGAAGAAATGCAGGCGGGCGCGCGCGTCGAAGTCAACGACAAGAAACGCAACCCGATGGATTTTGCGCTGTGGAAGGCGGCTAAACCTAATGAGCCGTTTTGGGAAAGTCCGTGGGGCAAAGGTCGCCCCGGCTGGCACATTGAATGTTCGGCTATGTCTTTGAAATATCTCGGTGAAAAATTCGACTTCCACGGCGGCGGCGCTGATTTAATTTTCCCGCACCACGAAAATGAAATTGCTCAATCTCAAGCCGCGCTCGGCGACGAAAATTCTTTCGCGCAGTACTGGATTCACAACGGATTTATCACGGTTAACAAGCAAAAAATGAGCAAATCGGAAGGTAATTTTTTTATGGTTGAAGATTGTTTGAAAAAATATCCTGGCGAAGTTGTAAGATTTTTCCTGTTGCAGACGCAATATCGCAATCCGCTCGATTTCAGCGAAGAGCAAATCAAGGAAGCGCAGGTTGCCTACAATCGGCTGAAAAATTCGTACGACAATTTGAATGATTTGGCGCTTAGGATTGAAGACGGCACATTTATTCGGGACGGCGCGAAAACTTCAATGGTCACGGTGTCTAATGCGGGCGGGCTTGTGGAAATGGCGGAGCGGCTAATGGCTGAGTTCGACGACGCAATGAGCGACGATTTCAACACGGCGCTGGCGATTAGTTATATGTTCGAACTTTCGCGCGACGTCAACAGCTATTACAGCGATTATATCAGCGGGAAAATTTTGCCGCGCGGCGCGGACGCTTTTATCATTATGCGCGTGCGGGAAATTTTTTTGACGATGGCTGAAGTTATCGGCATTTTTGAAAATATCGAAGAAGGCACGGCGGATTCTGATTTGGTTGAGCGGTTGATGGCGATAATAATTTCGATTCGGCAGGACGCGCGCCAAAATAAAAATTGGACGCTTGCCGATAAAATTCGTGACGATTTAAAATCTGCCGGAATAATTTTGGAAGATACTCCGCAGGGCGTTAAATGGAAACAAGCGTAGACACACGGGAACTTTCGCCGCTGGTTTTGGCGTATGTGGGCGACGCGTATTTTCATTTGTACGTGCGGACGCGGCTTTTAAAAATCACGCACAAAATTGACAAGCTTAACGAAATGAGCGCGGAAATTGTATCGGCGGTATTTCAAGCCGAGGCTTACAAAAAAATCGAGCCGCATTTGACGGACGACGAACGCGCCATTTTCCGCCGTGGCAGAAATGCGAAAAGCCACGCGCCGCGGGTTGCAACGGTGGCTGAATATCACGCAAGCACGGGCTTTGAGGCTTTGCTCGGCGAATTATTTTTGACAAACAAAATTGCAAGGCTGGACGAAATTTGCGAATTGGCTTTGACGGAAGAAGGGATTTTTTGAATGAAAATTTTTAAGGGCGCGGCGATTTTATTTGCCGGAATTGCGATTTGCGGCAATGTTTCGGCTAAACCGATTGACGAATACGAACTTCAACTTGATTATTTGCACCAAGACCACGCAAGCGAACGCCGCAGTGTCGACAATTACAATGTGACCCTTTTCCAAAAAATTCACGAACACAGGGCGCTGGAAGTTTACCGCGGCTTGACTTTTACGCGCGCAGTCGGCTTTACCAATCCGCCCAGTTACGGCGGCGCGCATTTCGACAGCGAAGGCGTTGGTTTCGGTCCGGCTATGATGTTTCGTTGGAACCAGAATATCGCCGGAAAACTTGACGCCGCCTGGGATTTTTCCGGCAGTTTTATGTTTTATAACAAGGCTCACCCCGCAAAAGGGCGCGCTTACGGTTTCCTGTGGCGTACTGGTCCGCGGCTTACGTGGAATTTCACGGACGACGACGCCCTAAGTATTGGCTATTACGTCAGCCACTTTTCCAACGCAATGAAAACTCACAATCCAGGGTACAATACGCTCGGCTTTTCGCTCGGCGTCAAACATAATTTTTAGTTCGGCATTTCTTTCTAGAAAGAAACGCCTAGCAAAGAAAGCGCCGCTCAGATAGTCGACTTCCGGTCGACTAGTTCGCGGCGGGGTTCGGGCGCTCATCCTTGAGCGCCTTTTAATTGGAGGAATATTTTTTGACAAACGAAGATCTTGTGATTGGGCGAAATGCTGTAACTGAAACTTTGAAGGCGGGGCGCAGCGTCAATAAAATTTTTGTGGCAAGCGGCAGCGTTGACGGCTCAATAAAAAAAATCTTAGCGCTGGCGAACGAGGCTAAGATTGTTGTTGAATTTGTCGATAAATCGAAATTGGATAAAATATCGGACGGCGCACGTCACCAGGGAATTATCGCGCAGGTTGCCGCAATTAATTATTTTTCCGTGGAAGAAATTTTAGAATTTGCCGCGTCGAAAAATGAGCCGCCGTTTATTATTTTGTTGGACGAATTGGAAGATCCTCACAATTTCGGCGCGATACTTCGGACGGCTGACGCTGTCGGTGTTCATGGCGTCATCATTCCCAAACGTCGCGCAGTGCAATTAAATTCCACCGTGGCGAAAACTTCAGCCGGAGCTGTCGAATACGTTAAAGTCGCGCAGGTTACCAACATTGCTCAAACTTTAAAAATTCTGCGCGAATCGGATTTGAAAATTGTTGGCGGCGATATGAGCGGCGAAAAAAATTTTACCGAAGCAGATTTAACCGGCGGAATTGTTTTGGTTATCGGCAACGAAGGCAAAGGTATGCGGCGCTTGACGCGGGAAAATTGCGATTTGCTTGTTAAAATTCCTATGGTCGGCAAAATAAATTCGCTCAATGCGTCGGTTGCGGGTGCCGTTTTAATGTACGAAATTTTTAATCAGCGCATGAAGAGGGGGTAGGGATTAGGAGCTAGAGATTAGTGTAAAAATCACTAGCCCCTAGCCCCTTTTCACTATCCCCTTAATCAAACTAAGTCAGCGACAGTGGCATTGGCAGCTTTGACTAAATCTTGCGGCGAAAGTATCAGCTGCATACCGCGCATACCGGCGCTTATCGAAATTTTTTCGTGAGCCAGCGCGTGGCTGTCAATGTAAACCGGATAATTTTTCTTAGCGCCCAATGGCGAACAACCGCCGCGAACGTAGCCCGTCAATGGCAAAAGTTCCTTCAGCGCAATCATTTCAACTGATTTGTTGCCGCTCGCCTTCGCCAAATGCTTTAAATTAATTTCGTCGTTGCCATTTATAACCGCCATAATCACGCCGGTTTTGTCGCCGCGCGTCACCAATGTTTTAAAAACCGTGGAAATATCTAAGCCCGCGGTTTCGGCAACGTGCGCCGCCGATAAATCCGTTTCGTCGACTTCGTAAGTCTTAATTTCGTAGGGAATTTTAAGATTGTCCAAAATGCGGGCGGCGTTGGTTTTCTTCAGCTTGCTCATTTGTCAATCACGGTTTCCAGCGCAATTTTTACCATGTCGTTAAAATCGGTTTCGCGCTCTTCCGCGGTGGTGTATTCTTTCTTAACAACGTGATCGCTCACGGTGAAAATTGCCAACGCTTGAACATTCGCGGCGGAGGCTAACAGATAAAGCGCGGCTGACTCCATTTCAACAGCCAAAATTCCGTGCTGAATCATTTTGTCGTTGAGCGTCAAACCGCCCGAGCTGTAAGTGCCATTTTCCGCGCCGTAATCATTATAAAATCTGTCGGTGCAAATGACGTTCCCAACTTTCACGGGGACGTTTAATTTTTTTGCGTTGTCAACGGCTTTGCTCAAAAGTTCAAAATTCGCCAGCAACGAAAAATTAATCGCGCCGCCAAATTCATGTTCAACAATCGAAGAATCGGTTGACGCGCCCTGAGCAATTAAAACTTCGCGCAGATTTAAATCTTTGTGCATACCGCCGCAAGTTCCAATGCGTATCAATTTTTTTGCGCCGTAAACGTGAATCAGTTCGTGGACGTAAATTGAAAACGACGGAATGCCCATACCGGTCGCCTGAATCGATACGGGAACATTTTTATATTTGCCGGTGAAACCGTAAATATTGCGAATCTCATTGTACTGTTTCACGTCGTCGAGAAAATTTTTGGCGATAACTTTTGCGCGGACGGGGTCGCCTGGCAATAAAACGCGCTCGGCTATTTCGCCTATTTCTGCCGAATTGTGCGGGGTTGACATTTTAACACTCTCCTTGATAAATAATTTTTAAAAAATCGTCTTTGGATTTAAGCGCGGCGTCGAGCAGTCCTGCGCGACTGATTCCAACGAAAATAGCCGCCGCCATCGCTTGAGTGCTGATAGATTTTTGCGGGTTGAAGGCAATGTCGGTGAAGGCGTCGTAATTCAAAACTTTTTCGGCAAAAATTTTTTGAGCGGCAAGCGCGGTTATGTAAAGCCAATTATAGAAAAAATTTTTCGGCTCAAGCGGAAATTTTTCCCCGTCGAATTGAAACGCGATAAGTTTTCCGCTCGTCCGAAGTCTGCCGTCAGATTTAGCATATCGCGCAGGTCTTTCAAATAAATCCGTGAAAGGTTCGCCATTTTCAAAAACTTTGCTGCCTTGATACGCACTTTCAAGCAATGCAAATTTATCGCTGTTGGGAATTTTCACCGGCAAATTAAACGCGCTGAGTTTCGAGCCCAGCAAATCTTCGCTTTTCGTGGAAATTTCAAGCACAGATTTATCGGGATACAAATTTTTAAAAGCCGAGTGCAAACTCCTAATGCTCAAAATTTTTTGCTCATAAGCATGACCTTGATAAAATTTAAAATTGACGTCGACGCGCTCAAAGTACGGGAATTTTTCAAGCGTAACGTAAACCGGACGCATTGTCATTTCAAAAATCCTCGCTCTCTATAATCTTCGAATAAATGTAGCCTTCGCGCACGCCCGAATCGCTGTAAATAATTTGCTGGCTGCCAAATCTTTTCGCCAAAACATCCGCGATAACCAATCCAGGCATAAAAGTATGCATACGCTCGGGAACTGTGCGCATCAACAAAACTTTATCCGGAACAATCAATTCGTGGTCGCGCTGAAACCTTTTCAAAATATCGCGAATCCTCCGGACTTCCATTCGCATATTCCGCCGCGGCATTCCGTACATTGAATTATAAAGCGCCATTGCGCCCTTGAAAGTGCCGCCGATACCGCAAATTTGCGCGTGCGATACATAACGAAATTCTTCAACGGCGCTAATCGTCGCCTCGGCTTCGGCGTACATTTCCGCACATTCCGACGCGCTCGGCAAAATGTGAAAACCGGTGTAACGCGTATGGAAACTCAGAGAGCCAATCGGCAGGCTGACTTTAACTTTAATTTCGCGGTTTTTGAAATAAACAATTTCAGTCGAGCCGCCGCCAATGTCAATCAGCAAGCCGGTATCGTCAACCAAATCGTGAGTTGCGCCGATAAAATCAAAAGTCGCCTCGTCGTCGCCGCTCATTAAGCTGATATCAGTTCGTGTGCGGTAAGAAATTTCTTTGACGGCGTCGTTGCCATTCACCGAATTTCTGAGCGCGGCGGTGGTGAAAGCCGTCACGCGATTTATCCCGATTTCGTCCAAAAAATTCCGGTATTCGTTAATAATTTCAACAACCTTGTCAATTCCCTGCCGCTGCATAAAATTATCCTTGACATACGACGCCAGCCCGACTGAATTTTTGCGTTTCATGAGCATCTCGACGCGGTCGCCTTCAATTTCGTAAATCGCCATGCGAATCGTATTCGAGCCAACGTCAATCATCGCGTAAAGCATTTCCTCACCGCCTTCAAAGTTTTATCTGTTGTTAAGTTCCGCCATGCGCCGCTTTTCGAAAAAGTCATTCAGCGTCATTAAAATTTGTTCGCGGTTCAAAGTTTTCAGCAGGTAACCGTCCGGTTTGAGCTCCAAAACTTTCATAATGCTCTCGCGGTCACTCTTGCCCGTCAGAAACATTACCGGCACTTGATCGACTTTCGTTTCGCTGCGTATCATTTCCAACACTTGAGGACCGCTTGTAATCGGCATTTCGTAATCCAGCAAAATCAAATCGGGGCGATTATCAGCAAGGTACATCAAAGCCTGCGTGCCGCTCGTTACAATCGTCGTGCGGTAATATTTTTCGAGCCAGCCCTTCATCATTTTCAAAAAAGTTGTATCGTCGTCCACCAGCAAAATATTCTGCCGCATTTCGCGCTTATCAACGGACTGCGCGAGTTTGTCAACCCGCTCAACAAGTTTCTTCAAATCGACGGGGCGCTCAAAAGTTGCGGCAATCGTCGTTTCAATCACGATATTTTTAACAATTTCCAATTCGTCCGCGTTGCCAATCAGTATCAGCGATTTTTCTTCCTCAAAGCAAACGTCCTTAAGATACGCCAAAAATTTCGGAATATCCTCAATGAATTTACCGAGGTAAAAAACGATAATGTTGCCAATGTCTTTTTGTCCGGAAAGTTCTTCAACGAGCGGGTCAATCCGCACGGTTTCATAGCCCGCCTTCTCAAGATTTTTTTGTATGGAATTTCCCATAAACGAAAAACCCTGGCTGATAAACAAAATTTTTGTCGCCATACACACCATCCTAACATTCAAAATTTATCGGGCGAATAACACGCATTCGTAAAAATCGCGCCAATCAATTTCCAAACCAAAGTCGTAAAGATAATCGTCCGAAGCCGCGCCGAACATTGAGGGAATACCTTCGCGATTTTCCGGAAATTGCCTAAGCGCAAATTTATAATCCGGACGAACAGATTTTATAAAATTCATAAGCACCCAAAAATCGTCCCATTTGTGATAGGCGCTAATCGCCAAAATCGGCTTGAAACGATTGATAGTAACGGTGGCGCCGCGCAAAACATTTAATTCAGAGCCTTCAACGTCAAGTTTGATAAAATCGACGCGCGGCAAAGCATTTTCACGAACGTAAGCGTCAATCGTGGTAATTTTGGCAACCTCCGAGCCCGCCGCGTTAATGTAACTGCCGGGGCCATTGGGCGTGGGCGTAAATTTCAATTCGCCCTTAGCAGCTCCGAGCCCCAAATTTTCAATGACGAAATTTTTTTCGCGGGCAATGGGTTTAATTTTTTCGTAGTTGCCTTTTTCCAATTCAAAGCCGTAAACTTTATAACCCATTTCAGCAAAAATCGTGGCACTTCCGCCGTCATAAGAGCCGCCTTCAATCACAACGCCGCCTTTGGGCGGAATGAAACCTTCACAAAAATAATGCGGCATATCCGAATAAACGAGTTCGTCAAATCTGTTGCAAATATTCCCCAGCCAATAACCGCAAAAAGTCCTGCGCGAAGTCTCGTCAATCAAAGATTCATAAACTCCCTGCAAATCCGTTAAATGGCTCATAAAAGTTTCGTAAATGTTCGTGTGATCGTTGTAAAGCAAAACCATCGAGATAATTTTACAATCGGGCGCGGTTTTCTTTGCAACGCGGGCATTGGTTACGTCCCAAGTCCTGTCGACGGTGAAAATATATTCGGGGCGCGGCTGAATCTTATTGAAATCAGCCAACTGCACGAGGTTAAAATCCACTTTCAAATCTTCGGGCGGAACGGTTGTCGTAACAAGATTGGTAATGTTCATTCCCTGTTTGCGCAAATCTTCAACAATCTCAATGGCGTTAGAAAGAGTGCGAATTGAAAGATAAGCCACGGGCATTTTCGACTTGAGAATCCTGTCAATGACAGTCTGATAGCGCTCGGTATAAACGCGCTGAATAAGCTCAACAAACTTTTTCAAGTTAACCAACTCCAATCAAAGATAACTAATCGGATTGACGCGCTGCCCATTAACATGGACTTCGTAATGAACGTGCGGACCTGTGCTGAAACCGGTTGAGCCCATGTAGGCGATAAGCTGACCGCGCCGCACATATTGACCGGCAGAAACTACGACCTGCGAGGCGTGCCCGTATCGCGTCACAATTCCGTTGCCGTGATTAATATCAACCGCCGTTGTTCCAGCCGACGTATTCGACAACGCCGTTTTAATCAAAGATAACTAATCGGATTGACGCGCTGCCCGTTAACGTGGACTTCGTAATGGACGTGCGGACCAGTGCTGAAACCGGTTGAGCCCATATAGGCGATAAGCTGACCGCGCCGCACATATTGACCGGCAGAAACTACGACCTGCGAGGCGTGCCCGTACCGCGTCATAATTCCGTTGCCGTGATTAATATCAACCATATTGCCGTAGCCGCCGCTGTTCCAGCCCGCGTATTCGACAACGCCGTCAGCCGTCGCCACAATCGGCGTCCCCATATCGTTTGCAATGTCGATACCAGGGTGAAAATCCGTGCCGCCCCAGCGCAAACCGTACGGCGAAGATACCACGCCATTTGTGGGCCAAATCGAAGGCATATTCGGATTCGCGGAAGGCGCGCCGTTAAATTGGTTGACGTCAAAAGTCATAACGCCGCCGTCAATCACAATCATTTCGGGATTGTAAACCGGAACTGCCGCCATATACGCATATTGTTCACGCTGCATTTTCAGCGCGTCTTGAAATTCGTTTAAGCTGTCCATTCGCACGAACAGGCGCTTTTCAATCATCGTCAATTCTTCGGAAACTTCGTCGATTTTCAAATCGCCAACCGGACCACCTTGCCCGAAATTTTCCGGCGGTATCCATTCAGATTTATTTTCAATCGGCGCGGGCGGTATCCATTCACTACGCGGCTCTGGCTGCGTTTCAGCGGCTGGTGAAGGATTTTCTATTGGAGCAGGCGGAATCCACGCGCTACGAGGCTCTGGCTGCGTCTCAGGGGCTGTTTCAAGCGGCGCGGGCGGCGTCCATTCACTTTGCGGCGAATCAGCATTTGGTACAGGGAAATCGTCCAAATTAACCGGCTCAGCTTCGGGAACTTCGTCCGGCTTTGCGGGTTTATCGAGACCGGCTTGAATCCGCAATTCTTCTTCCTGCTGCGCGAGATTTTGCAAAGTTTCGCTAAGCGTCGTTGCCTTTTTTGAAATGCTCAAAAGTTGCTCCTGCTGCATTTCTCCTGCGCGACGAGCCTCACTTACCGCCTCAAGATTTTGCCGGTAGTGCAGGTAACTGAAAACCGAATAGGCGCACGTGCCGATAAAAATAAAGACGCCGATAATCAGCGACATAATACCAAAATTGAACATTGACGAAGACAGCCGAATCTCACGACTCTTGCCGCCGCCATTCACGGTTATAACGTAATCTTTATTTTCGGGGTCGGGTAACAAATTTTTTTCGTCTTCCAATTAAAAAAAGCCTCCTGCTGTTAATCACCGGCAAATGAATCGTCTTTGCGATCTTCCGGCGGAATTGCCGCCTCTTGAATAGCCTGCAGTTCCTCTTTGGTAAGCTTGTATTTGGGCGATTCGCCTTTGACGAGCGGCTTAACGTAACTGCGGGTAAATTCGCGCCCGTTCAGCGAAGAAATTATAACACCGGAATTTTCCTCGTCAAGCAAGGCAATGCTGTAGCTCAAATCGGCTGTATCGTCGTGAAAAGCATTGTAGCGAATGACGGCAACGCGCGTAATCGAACGTTTCAAAACGTCATTAATCCGGCTCAAATTCGAACTGGCTTTCTGGCTTTCCTCCAGCGCGGCGTTAATATTATTCGCGTGTTCAAGCAAAATCCGCGGAATATCGGCATCTTCAGCGCCCGCAGTCATCCTTTTGTACCGCTCACGCATTTTCGTTAAATCCAAATTCAATTTTATCACAAGTCCAAACATCGCAATAAAAATAATTCCCGAAATAATAAAAATAACACTCAAATTATTTGCAAGAGTGACGTTAAGGTCGTCCATTTAGTTTAGAACTCCTTCGGTTGAAAATTTTCTAAGTGCTGAAATTTTCGCCTCCCGCGCGGCGTCGGTGCTGTTTCGTACGCCGTCCGTCACATTTGAATTTGCAGCGGAATTTGTGAAGGCGCGCTCCATGTTCATTAAAATTTTTAAAAATTCGCCTTCGTCCGTGAAAGTGATTTGTATTTGGTGAAAATCGCCGTCCTCAACAATTCTGATAGGCGCGCCGATTAAGCCGCTAAGTTTACGCTCCGCCTCACGAAATCGCGCGGCGTATGGAGATTCAGCGGGGCGCGGCGTTGTTCTTTTCGACGGCATTATCGCGTAGGCTCGCGCAGGTTTCGCCGCCGGCTTATCGTCCGGTATCAAGCCCGAATTTTTAAGCTCCTTGATAAACGCCTCGACTTTTCGCACGGATAAATCTTCGCTGATAATCATTTCTGCAACGTTTACCTGCATATCTTCATCTTCGATAGCCAAAAGCGGGCGCGCCTGTCCCATTGAAATTTTGCCCTTGGAAACCCATTCGCGAACTTTCGGAGCAAGTTTCAACAGCCGCAACAAATTTGTGATATGTGAACGGCTGCGCCCAATTTTCGTTGCCAAAGTTTCCTGCGTGTAGCCAAATTCTTTAATCAAGCTGTCATAAGCATTTGCCTCTTCCAAAACGCTCAAATCTTCGCGCTGCAGATTTTCAATCAGCGAAATTTCCCGCATTTGGGCGTCGGTGTATTCGCGGACAATCGCCGGTATTGTTTCTAAGCCGATATTTTTTGCCGCATTGACGCGCCGCTCGCCCGCAATAATTTCGTATTCGCGCTCATTGATTTTCCGCACAAGAATAGGCTGAAGGACGCCGTAAGATCTGATTGATTCGGCAAGGTCTTTCATAGCTTCGGGCTCAAAATTTCTGCGCGATTGATGGCGATTTGGGCGAATGTTGCTAATGGGGATTTCTTCAACGACGTCTTTGTTTTGGTTGTTAATGAAAGTCAGCGCCTGGTTTCCCAAAAGTGCGCCGAGCCCGCGCCCTAATGTTCCGCGTCTATTTGCCACGCTCGATAACCTCCTTAGCCAAATTCAAATAAGCCTTAGCACTGCGCGAATTTTTATCATAAGAAAGAATCGGCGTGCCGTAACTTGCCGCCTCCGAAAGTTTGACTTGACGCGGAATAATCGTATCGTAAACCAGATAGCCGAGATTTTCGCGCACTTCCTCAATAACCTGCTTGTTATGTTTCGTCCTACCGTCGTACATTGTCATAACAACGCCTTCGATAAAAAGCAGCGGATTAATACTGCTGCGCACAATTTCAACGGTATTCAAAAGTTGCGTGACGCCTTCAAGCGAATAAAATTCACATTGCATAGGAATAATCACGGCGTCGGCGGCGGCAAGCGAATTTAAAGTAAGCAAGCCCAAAGACGGCGGGCAGTCGATTATAATGTAGTCAAAATCGCCGCGAATTTTATCCAGCGCCGCCCGAAGTTTGGTTTCGCGGGCAATCATCGGCACAAGTTCAATTTCCGCGCCCGCCAAATGAATATTCGCAGGTAAAACCGTCACGCCAAAATTCGTCATTTGCAAGGTATAGCGCGGGTGAAGATTGTTAATCAGCACGTCATAAATATTTTGAGTAACAGTCGAACTGCTAATTCCAAAGCCGCTGGTGGCGTTGCCTTGCGGGTCGCAGTCCACGATTAACACGCGCTGCCCCATTTGCGCCAACGCCGCGCTCAAATTTATTGACGTGGTAGTTTTCCCGACGCCGCCTTTCTGGTTAGCTATCGCAATCACTTTTGCCACGCTTAAACCTTCTTTCTGAATTTGAATCTAACAATTAATTTCGCCGCAAATTTTGAGTATCCTGCAAACATTTTATTTCGCCCTCTGCGCGAGCCTGTAGCTCAAAGTACTCAAGCCGAAAGTCAAATCTTCCTCGACAAGCGAAATTCCCGTTGGAACTTCCAATTTAATCGGCGCGAAGTTCCAAATGCCTTTGAGTCCGGCGTCAATAACTCTGTCAGCCGCGCGCTGAGCCTCTTCCGCCGGAACGGTTATAACGGCAATGTCAAGCAATTTCCGCGGCGCTATCGTCTTAATCTTGTTGAAATCGTAAATCTTGAAACCGTTAAATTCCGTGCCGACAATGCTTTTATCGGTGTCGAACAGCGCGCCAATGTAAAAACCCATTTCAAGAAAATCCGGATAACCGGCGAGCGCTTTGCCCAGATCATTCATTCCGATAATCGCCAGCCGCCAATGGTGTTGCAAGCCCAAAATTTTCTCAATGTGCGCCGTGAGTTTGTCAATTTCATAGCCGAGCCCTTTCATTCCGAATTGCCCGAAGAAAATTAAATCTTTACGAATCTGTTCCGGCGTCAATTCTAACAGCCGCCCCAATTCATTTGACGAAATTATATTTTGCCCCAACTGCGCGACTTGTTTCAAAGTGCGAAGGTAAAGCGGCAGACGGTTAATCGTTGCCTGCGGAATTATTTTTTTCATTGTCAATCCTCAACTTTCCATTAAACTTATCGCCGCGCTCAATGCGCCCAATTGCCACATCAATATCGACAGCGGCACGTTGAACAATAAATTATCGCTTATGCCGTTTACTGCCATTGATAAAAATGCTAAGCCTATTCCGAATTTCACGCCGGAAATAAATTGTTTGTCGTTGTATTGTTTAGCTTCGCGCGCGTCGAACATCAATTCGTCACCGGCGGCGAATTTTTGAATATCCATTTTGTCGTCGTCGGATTTTTTATCGGATTTAGCGCCGGATTTTTTTCCCCATTTCATTTCTTCGTGGTGAACCAGCTCCGGCTCAGATTTTTTCTTAGGTTTATCGGCGGGCTCAGCTTTTGAAAAACGCTCAAGAATTTTCTCGGATAAATCAGCCATTCGCGCAGTCCACGCAGTTTTAGTTTTCGTCAGCTCCTGCAGAAATTTACTTTCCATGAAAAGCTTAGAAACTTCCTCGGTGAATTTGGATTTGGCGGCAATGTCTTTGATTTTGTTGTAACGCTCATTTGAATTTAAATTCAGCGAAGTAAACATTGTGCCGAAAAAATACCAGAAATAAGCCAGCGCGCCCGCAATTCCAACTTCCGCCGCAACATTCAAATACAAATTGTGCGCGTGCCGAATTATCGTGCTCGGATCTTCCAAATAATAATTGTACTGCGGATAAATGAATTGATACGCTCCGTAACCAATGCCGATAAATGGGTGGTCGGCTATCATTGCGATTGTGCTAACCCAAACGCCCACGCGCAAAACTTCAGCCGAATCTGTCTTTATCGTGAACAAGGCTAAAATTCTGTCAAGGAAAGTTGGATCTTTGTAAATGACTAAGCCGGTTACCGCCGCGAATAATATCAGCGCCCGCCAATCCTGGAAAATCCCGTACACCAAAAAAACTACTGCTATTGCCAGAAACGCACCCTGCGAATACGTCATCGCCAAACATACCGCCATTGTGCAAATCGCCGTTATGATTAGCGATTTTTCTTTGCTGTCATCAGTTTTCGCCAAAATTCCCAGCGATAAACAAATCATTACGTTTAAATAGCCCGCCAAAACATTTGGACTGTCCAGCGTCGAAAATACGTGCCGCCGAAATTCCGGAAATTTTTCGCCGTCAATCCACGTCATTTCCGCAACGTCTATTCCAAAAACGTATTGGAAAAATCCTACCAAAACCACGATTAGCGACGCCGCCGAAAATGTTCTTATCAGCAGCTGAACTTGATCCGGCGTGCGTATGTTTTGCCCGACCAGTAAATATGTCAGCCCGAAAATTCCTATCAGCCAACAATAATCTTTAAAAAGTTCCCAACTTGCCGCCGGTGACATTAAAACCGACAGCGCGCCCAGTACCACGAAAATTGCTATCGGCAAATCGAACGGCAGGCTGCGCATTTTAAAATTTTTATCCACGTGCGAACGCAAAAACCACGCGCCCAATCCGACAACTACCGCCACTTCCGCCAACGCCGGAAATATCGCCAGAAAAAACGCCTCCGCCAATATCGCCCGTATCGTCCAATTTTCCAAATTTTTTATTCGGTATTGCCGCGCCAATTTGCTGATTCGGCTCATTTTTATCACCAGCTCACTTGTTCAAAATTATTTCTTCAAGCTGTTTAACAAAATTATTCGGCGAAAAAATTTCCCCAGCCTCGCGCAGATTTCGCTCGTAAGTTTCAAAGCTCGCGTCAAAGTTGTTAATAAAATCTTCCAGCACGCGCGATAAATCTTCAAGGTCGCCGCTCTCGAAAGTTTCACCGATTTTGTACGTTGCAAAAATTTCGGGATTGATATCATCGCCGGCAATAACGGGCTTGCCGAAACCAATTGCAGTAAAAAGCATTGCGCTCGGGTGGTAAAGGTAACGCGGCGCTGAATACGGCATCAAAAGCGCGTCGACATTCATAATCGCCCGCTGCCACTCCGCGCCGATTAAACCTTTGTGCAGAAATTTCAGCCCGTCAAAATTTTTGTACTGCGCGATAATCTTTTCAAAATCGGCGGCGTCTTCGGCGTGCATAGTAGAGCCTTGAACGATAAGCTGAACTTTGCGGCTGTATTTTCCATTGACAAAAACCTCAAGCAGGTCGCGCAGTTTTTTTTCACGGCGATATTGCCCGAAAAATCCTACCGTCAAAATTTCACCGCGCGGCTTAAATTTTTCAGCGTCCGTCAAATCGCGCGGAATATACGTCGGCGGGTAAATCATATGAGTATTTTTCAGCGTGCGCCCAAAAATATCGTCGGCAAGCGAAATTACCGCCAGTTTGACATTTTTATCGGGCAAAAGTTTTTCAGCCGCGTTTAAAAATTTCGGCGCTTCCGTCGGATTGATACCGTGCAAAATAAAAATCAGCGGCACGCCAATTTTCTTCAGCGAATTTTGCCGGACTGCGCGAAGGTAGCGATAAGTCGAGGTCGGAACAATCAGCGCGTCAAAATTTTTCTGCAGATAAAAAAGTTGGCTGTACCAGCGCTGCCGGTTAATCTCGCGTTTAATGGTCGCAAAAATTTTTTTGATACCGCGGGTGTTGGTGTAGCTTACGGAATCGCCGCGAATCTTCACAACCGGCGTCTGATAATCCATTTGAAATTTAAAATTTTCCGGAACGTAAAAAGTGACTTCGTGCCCGCGCGCGCGAAATTCCTCAACCAAAATTCGGTTAAAATCGACTTCGTGCCCGCCCGCCGTCATGACATTTTCAAAAATCGCAATCCGCATTTTACGCACCTCTCCGGAAGGTTTGAATTTTCTCGGCAACCGCCGCGTCAATTTCGTCCAGCAATTTGAATCGCCGCCGATAAACCGCGCGCTTATGAGTCGGCATTTCCTCAACAGTTTTTCGCGCCTCAATCAAGGGCAGGCTGAAAAATCTGTCGTCGCCGGTTTCAGCGCCGCCGCATTCCTGCCAAAAATCGCTGAATGACGTTTTCAATTTCCGATCGCGGCGAATATGATTGTTGGCGTAATAACCGGCATTCGTGACGGCGAAAATTTTTTTCAAATCAAGCGAGCGCGCCACGGCTTGAGCGGCGTACAGGATTAAATTTTTCGTGCGGTAAGCGTGACATTTTTTCGTTAAAATTTTAATCAGTTCGCGCGAATCTTCGACGTTTGGACCTTGCATTGCGCCAATCCACATTGCAAAATCTTCGCCTTGAAATATCAAATTTTCCTGCGCGAGCCAAAACATTATCTGATAAACCGGCGTGCCGTTCGACAGTTCCAAAATCACAGACATTAAGCCTTCCTTGCGTTGACCGGCGCTTATGCAAAGCGACAGCCGCAATTCGCCAAAATTTTCGTCAATCGGCATCTTCCACAGCAAAATTTTCTGCCCGCTGTAAATTTCCGTCAAAAAATCTTCGCGCAGCAGCCGCGTTAAATATGTCATATGCTCTTCAACCAATTTTATTCGGCTGTCGAAAGTCGATTTGTTGTAAAAAAATGCGCGCGTCACTTGCTCATAGACAAACGGAAAATTCGCCGCGATTTCGGACAAAGTTTCGTCCTGCGCGAAAAAATTTTCAAGGCGCTGCATTTTGGCTTTGTGGAAAAAACAGCGCGCCACAAATACCGCAAAGCGCCGCGCCTCCCGCGGATTTTGCAGATTGTAAATTTTTTTCCCAAGTTCGACAAAATTGCTCATAAAAACCGCCTGTGAATCATTGTACTTAGCCACATTTTAATTGATTTAAGAATTTCTGTAAATAAAATTTTTGCGCAGATTGTGCGAATCTGTTATAATCGGCGGAAAATAATTGGAGGGAAATTTTTTGAAAATGAATGGAGCGCAGGCGTTATTGGAGAGCCTGAAGAGTGAGGGCGTCGATTTGGTATTCGGTTACCCGGGCGGCGTCGTGCTGAAATTGTATGACGAAATTTATAAAATGAAATTCCCGAACATTTTAACCGGACACGAACAGGGCGCGGTACACGCGGCTGACGGTTACGCGCGGGCGACGGGCAAAATCGGCGTGGTTATCGCCACTTCCGGACCAGGCGCGGCGAATTTAATTACCGGAATTGCGACGGCGAATATGGATTCAGTGCCGCTGGTTTGTATCACGGGGCAAGTTGCCAGCCACGCCATCGGCAAAGATTCATTTCAAGAAGTCGACGTTTGCGGAATTACCGCACCGATAACTAAGCACAATTATTTGGTGAAAGACGTTGCGGAATTGCCGCGCGTTGTCAAGGAAGCGTTTTACATTGCGCGGACGGGCAGACCCGCGCCGGTTTGCATTGATATTGCGGCGAATGTCTTTAACACTGAAATTGATTATGAATATCCGGCAGAAATAAATCTGCGCGGCTACACCGACAAAAATATCGGCGACGAAAATTCTATTGACGCGGTTATCCAGGCTGTGGAAAATTCGGCGCGCCCGATGATTTTTATTGGCGGCGGCGTTGTCATTTCCGAAACGGCTAATGTTCTGCGCGAAATTTTGAATAAACTGGATTGTCCCTGCACGACAACTTTAATGGGGCTTGGTTGCATTGAGCCGGAGCGCAACGGATATTTGGGTTTCGCGGGAATGCACGGCTCTTACGGCGCGAATATGGCGATTCAAAATTGCGATTTGCTGATTTGCATTGGAATGAGATTCAGCGACAGAGTTACCGGACGCGTGGCGGATTTTGCGCCGAATGCTAAGATTGTTCACTTTGAAATTGACGCGGCGGAAGTCAATAAAAATGTTCAAGTCGATTATAAAGTTTTGGGCGATTTGAAATGGTCGCTGCCGATTTTCCGCGATAAATTGAATGCGTCAAAAATTAATTTTGCCGAAAAATTTGACGCGTGGAAAAATCAAGCTGTCGAAGTTGGCAACGAACACCCCTTCAGCTACAAAACTAACGGCGACGTGATAAAGCCTGGCGCGCTCATTACGAAAATCAGCGATTTGTGCGACGAAAATACAATCGCGGTTACGGACGTTGGGCAGCACCAAATGTGGGCGGCTCAGTTTTTCAAGGCGAAAGCTCCGCGGCAATTTTTGACTAGCGGCGGATTGGGAACTATGGGTTTCGGTTTACCGGCGGCTATGGGCGCGAAACTTGCCTGCCCAAATAAAAAAGTCGTGCTCTTCACCGGCGACGGCTCAATTATGATGAACATTCAAGAGCTGGCGACGATTGCCGACCACGATATTGACGTGAAAATTGTTATCGTGCATAATTTTATTTTGGGTATGGTTGGACAATGGCAGCGGCTTTTTTACAGCCACCATTATTCTGCGTCCGAATTGAATTTGAAACGCGATTTTATAAAAATTGCCGAGGCTATGGGCGTACGCGGCTATCGCTTGACTAAGGCGGAGGAACTTGAAACTAAATTGCCGGAGATTTTAAATTCGAGCGGTGCGGCGGTTATCGACGTTTACGTTCCGCAAGACGAAAATGTTATACCGATGGTTCCAGGCGGCAAGCGGCTTGACCAAATGGTTTTGAGTTGAGGGTGAGATTATGCAGAAATTTTTATTGGCGGTGCTGGTTGATAATAAGCCTGGCGTATTGACGCACGTTGCCGGATTAATCAGCCGCCGCGCTTTTAATATCGAAAGTATTTCCGCCGGTTACACTGAAGAGCCGAGCGTTACGCGAATTAATATTGTTGTGAGCGTCGAATCCGAAAATGAGCTTGACCAGGTTGTGAATCAGCTGGGAAAACTTATCGACGTGATTAAAATTGTAAATCTCAGTAAAGCGCCGTCGATTGAGCGCGAATTGGTTATGATTAAGGTTAAGGCGTCAAAGGAAACGCGCGCAGATTTGGTTAGCGTGGTGGATATTTTCCGCGCAAAAATTGTTGACGTGACGAGCGAAAATGTGATTATCGAACTTACCGGCAACCAGCGCAAGATTGATGCGATTTGTGAAGTTCTCAGCGATTATGAGATTGTCGAAATTGCACGCACCGGCGCGATTGCTCTTTCGCGCGGTCCTATCCCCGTAAAAAAAATGTAACAGTATCAACTTTCTTTTGGGCGCAAAAGAAAGTTGCAAAGAAAACAGCGGCGCGGATTGTCACATCACGTGACAAGCGCGCCGCGGGGGGCGGTCATCCGTGACCGCCCTCTTATTTTTGAGGTATTTTGGATTTACAGTAAAAAGTCGGCAAAAACCACATTTCCAAATTTCATACCGCGCGCCGTCAAATAAATTTGCCCGTTAAAATTTTCCAGCAAACCCAATTTGATATTTTTTTCAATGACCGCACCGTAAATTTCAAAAATGCTCGTGCCAAATTTTTCAGCGAAATCTGCCACCTTCAAACCTTTGGCGGTTCGCAAACCCAAAAAGCAATATTCTTCCATAGCCGCACTGCGCGAAACAACTTCCTCAATCTCGGAAATATTTTCGCCCGCGCGGATTTTTTTTACATAAGCGGCAACGTCTGCAACGTTCGAAGTGCGAATTTTGCCGTCGTAACTGTGCGCGCCCGCTCCCACTCCCAAATATTTCGCGCCCGTCCAATACCCCAGATTATGCCGACTCTCAAAGCCCGCCTTCGCAAAATTGCTAATCTCATACCGCTCAAAGCCAAAGCGCGGCAATGTTTCAGTGATATAATCGTACATATCGGCGTCGTCCGGCAAAATTAAATTCCCCGCGGCGTACATTTCGCCAAATTTCGTGTTCGGCTCAATCTCCAATCCATAAATCGAAATGTGCTGCACGTCCTGCGCGACGGCAAATTCAATCGAATTTTCAACGTCAATCAAACTTTGCCCAGGCAAGCCATACATTAAATCCACGCTGACATTTTCAAAAAATTTTTTCGCCGTCTGAATCGTATCCAGCGCCGTCATATAATCGTGAATCCTGCCCAATTTCCGCAGCAACTCATTACTAAAACTTTGCACGCCGATACTCAGCCGATTAAAGCCAAGCTCGCGCAGTGAACGCAAATAATTTTCGTCCACAGTGCCAGGATTAACCTCAATGGTAATTTCCTCCGCGCTGTCAATTTTTACTTCGCGCAGAATTTTTTCCAGCTGACTGATTTTCAAAACGCTTGGCGTTCCCCCGCCGAAGTAGCAAGTGGTCAGTGGTCGGGGGTCAGGGGTCAGGGTTTTTATTTCAGTGGCAAGAGCGTCGACATAAGCGGAAATTTCTTCGGCGCTGCCAACTTTGGAATTGAACGCGCAATAATTACATTTTTTCGCGCAAAACGGAACGTGTACGTAAATTGAATCAAACATTTCTATTGACAACCTCAAAAATCCGACCGTGATCTTTGTGATTCGAAAAATCATATTCAAACAGCAGCCGGTAATTCTCATCATTTGAAATCAGCAGATACGGGATAATATCTTCGGTGGTTACCAAAATATGAGTAAAATTGTACCGTGAAAAAAATTCTCTGTAATCCAGTTGCCCGTGCTTGAGATTAAAATATTCCGTGACAATGTCTTTCTTGTGATTGTTGGAAATGGCAAAAATTTCGGGGCGCGCATCAAAGTAAGTTTTGACGCCGCGAAATTCGGCATAACTGCCGCTGTTAAAGCCCGTCCAAAGAATTATATTTTCGGCGCGCTCATTTTTCAACAAAAAATCTAATGCCGGTTTGTGCGGCTCGTAATCGGTCGCGGGAAAATTAAAGTATATCACCGACGAAAGAATTATCCATTGAAAAACCCCCAGCGCTATCAGCGGTTTTCGACGCAAAATCGGCAACTCCGCGCTGAATAATTTTCCTTCGCGCCTGTAAAAAAATATGAAGCACAACAAAAATATTATCGCGCAGGACGTCAAAATTTTTATCGGCAAATGCATTTCCCAAATCGAATATTCCGGATTTGACAAAATCATATAAATTTCCACGGCACAAATCAAAAATAACGGCACGAATAATTTATGCTTGATATTAAATTTTTGGTTGAAGGGTTGCAAATCTTTGTAGGCGTACGCAAGCGTGAAAGTTCCCAACACAAAAAACTGAAACATATTTCGGTACGCGTAAAAGCCCAACAGCATTAACCCGAACGTCAGGAAGAAATATCTTATCGGCATAATTTTTTTGGAGTACGTAACTATCGTCATTGCCGAAAACGCAAAGTAAAATGTTCCATAGCCGCCGTCAATGGTTGTGGCTTGTACTTCTATGATATTTTTGTGTATTTCCGGAGCGTACGAAGTGAAAAGGAAAAGCATTGCCTCCGAGCCGTATGGATTGACAAAGCCCGCCAAAATTATTCCGAGTGTAGCTAAAATTAGCGGCAACAGCGGAATATCCGGCGAATGTTTCAGCTTTGAAATTAAACTTTCTGCGATAACCGGCATTATTACAATTATCAGCATCACCCATAAAGCGGAGTGCAGATTTATAAAAATTGCTGATATCACCGGCAAGGCGCAGAGCGTCCAAATTTTTCGTTCGCGAACGTATTTTTCCAGTAAAAAAATTTCGATTAGTAGCAACAATGAAGAAAAAATTTGCGGGCGCGTAACTATGAAGGGCGATATGATTATGCAAATTACCAGCGACAGTAACAGCGAAATTTTTTGGTTACTCGCGCTAACGTAAAGGCAAAGCTTGTAATAAATCCACATCAAAATTATTCCGACGAAACAGGCAAATGTTATCAAGCCGTCCGCGCCAAAATTGTTGTAGATTTTCCAAAAGATAACCGCAGTTAGCCATTGTTCCATTACGTAATGAAGTCCTTCGTGCATTGTCGCAAATTCCGTATGAGGTATCACGCCGTTTTCGACGACGTAACGCCCGCAGTTCAAAATAAACCAGGCGTCACTGTCCAAGCGCCAGCGCGCCAATGTCATCATTCCGCACGCGAAAATAAAGATTAAGCCGTTCGCGCCGAATTTACCGATTTTGTCAGACATCGTCATTTACCGTCAAAACTGCCATAAAAGCTTCCTGCGGCAATTCCACACTGCCAACAGCCTTCATGCGTTTCTTGCCCTCCTTCTGCTTTTCGAGAAGTTTTCTTTTGCGCGAAACGTCGCCGCCGTAACATTTCGCCAAAACATCTTTTCGCCGCGCCTTGACTGTCTCACGCGCAATTATCCGCCCGCCAATTGCCGCCTGCACCGGTATATCAAAAAGCTGTTCGGGAATTATCCGCTTCAATTTCAAAGCCAAAGTCCGACCAACTTTCGCCGCCCGCGTCCGGTGAACAATCGAACTCAGCGCGTCAACCAAATCACCGTTCAACAAAATATCCAGCTTGACTAAATCGGATTCGGCGTAGGCAACCGGCTCATAATCCAGGCTCGCATAGCCGCGCGTCATCGACTTCAACTTGTCGAAAAAGTCATAGATAATTTCATTCAGCGGTATCTCATAGGTTATCATAACGCGCGTTTTATCGATATAATCCATAGATTTATAAGTGCCGCGCTTTTCCCTGCAAAGTTCCATAACCGAGCCGATATAATCACTCGGAACAATCACCGTCGCTTTGACAATCGGCTCTTCCACGGATTTAATTTCAGTCACCGGCGGCAATGCGGCGGGATTATCTATCGTCAAAATTTCGCCGTTCGTTTTATTCACCCTGTAAACAACCGAGGGCGCAGTCGTTACCAATTTCAAATTGTATTCGCGTTCAAGCCGCTCTTGCACAACGTCCATATGCAGCAGCCCCAAAAATCCACAGCGAAAACCAAAACCCAACGCCGCCGAAGTTTCCGGCTCATAAACCAGCGCGGCGTCATTCAGCTGCAATTTTTCAAGCGCCTCTTTCAAATTGTCGTAGTCAACGCTTTCAGTCGGATAAAGCCCGCAAAAAACCATCGGCACGGGCGCGCGATAACCCGCAAGCGCCTCCGCCGGATTTTCCAAATTCGTAATTGTATCGCCAACTCGAACGTCCCGCACGTCTTTTAAACTGCCGCAAATGTAGCCAACTTCGCCCGCCTTCAATTCTTCAACTTCAGTCATATTCGGCGTGAAAATTCCAATCTCCGTCGCGTCAAATTCTTTACCCGTGGCAATTAATTTCAGCTTATCGCCTTTACGAACTTTGCCATTCACCAATCGAACGTGCGCCACCGCGCCTTTGTACGAATCAAAGTAAGAATCGAAAATCAACGCCTGCAAAGATTTATCGGCGTCACCTTCGGGCGGCGGAATTTTTTTGACAATCGCCTCCAAAATATTTTCGACGCCCTCGCCGGTTTTCGCACTGCATTTAACGGCGTCCGACGCGTCAAGCCCAATCGCCTCTTCAATTTCAGTTTTCGCACGTTCGACGTCCGCGCTCGGCAAATCAATTTTGTTTATCACGGGAATAATTTCAAGGTCATGGTCAAGCGCCAAATAAACATTCGACAAAGTTTGAGCCTCGACGCCTTGAGTTGAATCGACAACCAGCAGCGCGCCTTCACACGCCGCCAAACTGCGCGAAACTTCGTATGTAAAATCGACGTGTCCGGGCGTATCAATCAAATTCAGAATGTATTCGTTGCCGTCCTGCGCGCGATATTTTAATCTGACGGTTTGCGCCTTAATCGTAATTCCGCGTTCGCGTTCCAAATCCATGTTGTCCAAAATCTGCTCCGACATATCGCGTTTCTCGACAGTGCCGGTCATTTCGATTAGCCTGTCAGCCAGCGTCGATTTGCCGTGATCTATATGGGCGATGATTGAAAAATTTCTTATCCGATTATCCATAAAAAAAATCTCCCTTAATGTTGTTCCGCTTATTATACACAAGATTTAATTTTTTGGAAACAACTTTAAAGGAGACTGCCATATTGCGCTTTAATTATTTGGGCGCATTTTGCATCCAGATTTTGGCGCTGTCTTTCGAAGCGGGCGTATTCTGCGCCATGACGCCGACTAATTTATGCGGCGTGTAAAGTTCCTCAAGGTAAAAAATATCTTCGGCAGAAAGTTTCAAGTCGACAGATTTAACCGCGCCGTCGATATGGTGAAATTTCGTTGCGCCGACGATTGGCGATTCAACTTTCGTCAAGAGCCACGCCAAAGATATTTCCGTCATTGAAACAGAATATTTTTCGGCAAGCTCAATCACGCGCGCAATAATTTTCGCGTCAATGTCAGCCGTCGCGTCATACTTGCCCTTTGCGTAGCTGTCTTCTTGAAGGCGTTTGGAAGTTTCGCCTGGTTTCCTGGACAGCCTGCCGCTCGCCAATGAACTGTAGGGCGTCATTGCAATATTATCTTCGGCGCAAAAAGCCGTCATTTCGCGCTCCTCTTCGCGGAAAATTAAATTGTAATGATTTTGCACGGAAATGAATTGGGAAAAATTATTTTTTTCAGCCAAAGAATTAGCCTTCGCCAATTGCCACGCATAACAATTCGCAATTCCTATGTAACGAACTTTGCCGGCTTTAACCGCGTTGTTCAAACCGTCAAGAATTTCAAAAATCGGCGTGTGATAATCCCACATGTGGTAAATGTACAAATCGACATAATCCATACCGAGATTTTTCAAGCTGCGGTCAATCATATCGGCAACGTGCGCCTGCCCGCTGATTTTGTTTGAAATTTCTTCGGAAGTGCGCGGCAAAAACTTAGTGGCAACGAAAACTTTATCGCGTTCGACAAAATCTTTCAGCGCGCGTCCAACGAATTGCTCACTTGAACCTTGCTGATAAACAATCGCCGTGTCGAAAAAATTTATTCCGCTGTCAAGAGCGTGTTTGATAATTTCGCGTGAATCTTCCTCGCCCAGCGTCCAACTGTGCTGACCGGTTGCTGAATTTCCGAAACCCATACAGCCCAAACAAATTCGCGAAACGTTCAAATCCGAATTGCCCAATTTAACGTACTGCATTTGATTTGCCCACGCCTTTCAGCTTAAAATTTTGACAACGGCGTCGCCAACGCTCGCGGCAGAAGCCGGATTTTGCCCCGTAACAAGCCGCCCGTCAACCACAACGTTGTTGCTCCAATTTTCGGCGGGGTGATGTTTCGCGCCGTGCTCAATCAATTTCGACTCAAGCAGGAACGGCACAATGTCAGTCGCCTCGGCGTCAGATTCTTCGCCATTCGTGAAGGAAGTTAAATTTTTTCCCGCAACCAAATAATTGCCGTCGCTCAATTTCACATTAACAAGCGCCGCCGGACCGTGGCAGACTGCCGAAACAACGCCGCCGTTTTCGAAAATCTCACGGGTAACTTTGTCAATCGCCGCGCTGTCGGGAAAATCCCACATTACGCCGTGCCCGCCTGCAAAAAATATCGCCGCGTAATCTGCCGGATTAACTTCGTCAAGTTTCAAGCTGTTGTCAAGTTTGCGCTGAAAATTTTCATCGTCCAAAAATTTTTTGTTAACCGCGTCAATCGAACTTAAGCTGCTCGGATCAATCGGCGGTTTGCCGCCTTTAATCGACGCAAGGACGGTTTCAAAGCCCGCCGCTTCAAATTTCGCCATCGGGTGCGTAAGTTCACTGAGCCAAAAACCAGTCGGAATACCGGTCGCGCCTTTGACGTTGTTGCTCGTAACCACGCACAGAATTTTTTTCTTTTCGCCAATACCCAAAGCATTTTCGATTTTTTGAACAAAACTCATCCAATCGCCCCCGTGTCAACTTATTTTTTCAATGATAAAGAAATTTCGGCGCTGTGTCAACGGCAAAGATAAAATTTCAGCGGCGCGAAAATTTTTCCTTGCACGATTGGCGGCAATGTAATATAGTTTTCGCGCAGAGGTGACAAATTCATTGAACAAATTGAAATACTTATTGGCGTTCGGGCATTTGTGTTCGGATATAAATCAAGGGGCGCTGGCGGCGGTTTTGCCGTTTTTAATCGCGGCGTACCATTACGATTATCAGACGGCGGCAACTTTGGTTTTGGTGGCAAATGTCGTCGGCTCGGTGGTTCAACCGGCATTCGGACAACTGGCTGACAAATTCAATAAACCGTGGCTGATTGGCGCAGGATTATTTTTAGCGGGCGGCGGAATGGCTTTAACCGGCGTCATTGAAAATTTCAGCGGCTTGTGCGTGGCGGTAATGATTAGCGGCGTCGGAATTGCAATGTTTCATCCGCAAGCGGCGCAGTTAATCAATCGTGCGTCGACAGCTGACAATAAGGCTCAGAGCATTGGAATTTTTTCATTTGGCGGAAATTTGGGCTTTGCGCTCGGTCCTGTGCTCATGACGGCGGCTGTTTCGATTTTCGGCTTGCGTGGTACTTTGATTTTTATTTTGCCGGAAATTATTATTTGCATTTTGCTGAAGAAATATTACAATGACTTGAAAAATCTCAACGGGAATATCGCGCAGAAATCCGGCAAGAGCGCGGGCGTCGATCAATGGCGTCCGTTTATGAGGCTGACGGCGGTTGTGATTGGGCGCTCGATAATTTTTCACGGATTTAATACATTTCTGGCGCTGTATTGGATTCACGAACTCGGGCAAACTGAGGCTGTCGGCAACACGGTTTTGAGCGTTTACTATGCGATAAGCGCGGTGAGTGTTTTGATTGGCGGGAAATTGGCTGACACTTTCGGCTATCGGACGATGATAAAAATAAGTTTTGCAATGCTGTTGACGACGATAATTTTGTTGACGCTGGCGGAAAATATTTACGCGGCGGCGATACTGATTTTGCCGCTGGGAATGGCAATAAGTTTCACGTACAGCCCAATGATAGTTTTGGGGCAACAATATTTGCCAAATCATGTGGGCTTAGCTTCGGGCGTGACGCTGGGTTTGGCGATAAGCATGGGCGGAATTTTCGCGCCGATATTGGGAACTGTGGCTGACAATTTCGGCTTGCACGCGACCTTTCAAACAATCGCATTAATCGCCATTTTGCCGCTGTTGGTATCGTTCACTTTGCCGCCGGTAAAAATTAAAACTTGAAGGTGATTTTTATGGAAAATGAAAATATTGACGCGCTCGAAAAGCCGCGGATAATCATTGTAACGGGAATGAGCGGCAGCGGTAAAACTCAGGCGTGCCGATGCCTCGAAGATTTAGGCTATTTTTGCGTGGATAATTTGCCACCGGTTTTTATTCCAAAATTTGTCGAACTTTGCTCGCACGCCTCCAGTCACGTCAATAAAGTTGTGTTCGTCGTCGACACGCGCAGCAGAGAATTTTTCGACACGCTGATTCACATTCTCGAAGATTTGGACAAAGCCAATCTTGACTACGAAATGCTGTTTATGGACGCCTCGGACGACGCGATTATCCGCCGTTACAAGGAAACGCGCCGCCGCCATCCAATGGCGCCATCTTCGCGAATTTCTGACGGCGTTGCAAAGGAACGGGCGCGCCTTGAAACTGTGCGCGGTAAAGCAACTTATTTAATCGATACTTCGAGCCTTTCAAAAACTGAACTGCGCGAAAAACTCAAGCGGCTTTTCGGCAAACACGAAGGCGCGGATATGAATATTTCTGTGCTGTCGTTTGGTTTCAAATTCGGTATGCCGCTCGACGCCGATATGGTTTTGGACGTGCGATTTTTGCCCAATCCGTTTTACATTGAAGAAATGCGCCACAAAAGCGGCAATGTTCCCGAAGTCGCCGCGTATATCGCCGATAAACCTGTCACGCAGGAATTTATTAAGCGCCTCGACAATCTGATTGAGTTTCTTGTGCCGCAGTACGTCAAGGAAGGCAAAAGTCAGCTGGTTATCGCGGTTGGCTGTACCGGCGGAATGCACCGCAGCGTTTTTATCGCCAAACACATTTTTGATTTAATCGCCGGCAGCGGTTATACCGTGAATCTTGAGCACCGCGACCTTATGAAAAATGACGTGTGGGAAGCTTGATAAAATGTTGCACCTGTTAAAATGGCTTTACCCGGGAATGAAATTCAAGCGCTGGCTGCTGCTTTTCGCAATCGGCGTTTTAATGGTAAGTTTCGGCGCGGCATTGTTACTAAATTATGAAGTACTCGGGCGCGCGGAAGAAAAAATTTTTCAATTCATATACACAAATTTTGGCGATTACAATTCCGCGGTGAATGCGGCGATAGGGCTGGTGATTTTGTTAATCGGCGCAATGATAATGCTGTGGTCGACGCGCAAAGTTATTCGTTCGATTATCGCGGTTTTGATTCCGGACAGAACCGGTCGGATTGTCGATATGATTTACCAGGAGCGGAAATTGGGCAAAGGTCCGGTTGTTACGGTAATTGGCGGCGGACATGGTTTATCGGTACTTTTGCGCGGATTAAAATTTTCGACAAGCAATATTTCAGCGGTGGTGACGGTTGCGGACGACGGCGGAAGTTCGGGACGACTGCGCGAAGAATTTGGAATAATCCCGCCGGGCGATTTGCGAAATTGTTTAGTGGCGTTGGCGGATACCGAGCCTTTAATGGAAAAATTATTTCAATACCGATTTAAAGGCGAAACGGCACTTGCGGGGCACAGTTTCGGAAATTTATTTATCGCGGCGATGAATGAAGTTACCGGTGATATGGAAACTGCGCTGAAAGAATCTTCAAAGGTTTTGGCGGTTAAAGGGCGCGTTATTCCGGCGAGCAAAGAATTTATTCGATTGGACGCGGTAATGACGGACGGCACGGTTGTTGAAGGCGAATCGCAAATTCCCGAGGCTCATAAAAAAATCCGCCGCGTTCAGTTGTTCCCTAAAAAGGTTTCAGCAGTACCGGCGGCGCTTGAGGCGATTGAAAAAGCAGACGCTATCGTTCTCGGACCAGGCAGTTTGTACACCAGCATAATGCCAAATCTTTTGGTTGAAGGCGTTGCCAAAGCGCTGAAAAATTCGCGGGCGATTAAAATTTACATTTGCAACGTCATGACGCAGCCTGGCGAAACCGATAATTATTCGGCGTTCGATCACGTGAAGGCGATTCTTGACCACACGGGAAAAGGCGCGATTGATTATGTTTTGGTAAATTCTGCGCCGATTCCGGAAAAATTTATTGGCGAAGCTAAGCCGGTTGAAGTTGACGAAGATAAAGTTAACGCGCTGGGTTGCGGGCTGATTAAGGCTGACCTGGTTAGCGAAACGGACGCCGGACGCCATGATCCCGATAAACTTTGCAAGGAAGTTATGAAAATTATTTATGAAATGAGCCTTGTTCGCAAATAAAAAAAATGGTCGGTGTCAAATTTTCAACACTGACCACTAATTTTTTTTTGAGCCGCCGCATTATTGCGGACGTTTACGTATAACTTCAGTTTCAATGTAATCGATACAGCCGGAAATTGGCAGAGCCGGTTTGCGAATACGAATTATAACTTCCTCGACGTTTTTAACCTTTTCAAGCAGGCTGTCAGCAATTTTAATTCCGAGCGCCGACATAACCTGGAAGCGGTGATTTTCCATCAGTTCCTTGATAATTTCGTACACTCGCGCAGTATTGATGCCTTCTTCAAATTCGTTAAGGTCTGCCGAATTTTCGTCCATTTTAAGTTCGGCGTCGAGGTAAAATTTTTGCCCCTGCTCGCGTTCGTACTCATAATAGCCGTGATAACCGTAAAACATCATATTCGTTATACGAACTTTCACCATAACCGCCATCAACCTCCTAAAAATTGTTTAATCGATTGTATCACAGAATTTTAGAATATGGAAGAAGGATTATTTTGGAAAGCACAACTTTTTTTTATTTTTTGACGGCGTCGGTACTTTTGACTTTAGCGCCTGGACCGGACAATTTATATTTGTTGACGAAAAGCCTGTCGAGCGGCGCGAAAAGCGGCGTGATTTTATCGGCGGGATTGGTAAGCGGAATAGTTTTCCATACATTTTTGGTAATGGTGGGCGTGGCGGCGATTATTCAAAATTCGACGCTGGCTATGTTGCTGCTGAAAATTTTGGGCGCGGCTTATTTGTTAATTTTGGCGTTTAAATCTTTTCGCGCAGGACAGAGCGGCAAAAAAATTTCGATGAGACGAGCGGACGCCGAATCGTCTTTTTGGGCGATTTATCGGCGCGGCGTTTTGATGAATGTACTCAACCCGAAAGTTTTGCTGTTTTTCTTAGCGTTCCTGCCGCAGTTTGTGAATTTATCGGACGCCTCGGCAAGTTTGCAAATCGCGCTTTTGGGATTAACTTTCGCCGTGCAAGGATTTATAATTTTTTCGGCGATAGCAATTTGCGCGGGCAAAGTTCGGAATTTAATTCTTCGCAAAAAAAATCTCGGGCAAATTTTAAATTTCGTCGAAGCCGCGGTTTTGGCAATTATCGCTTTAACGTTGCTAATTTTTTAAGTTTGTATCGGCATTTCTTTTCTCGTTATGTGACATATTGTAGCTCCCCGTTCGATTTGTGGTAAAATAAAATTCAGTCAATAAGAATTGGCGATTCGGAAATTGTCAGCGTGAAGGTCGTACCCACGCCGAGCGTCGAGGCAACGGCAATTTCAATGTCGTGTTTGTCGGCAATCCATTTCGCAATGTATAAATTCAGCCCACTGCCTTTGTTCAATTTGTTTTCCACGACGAAGAATTTTTCAAATACGTGTTTTAGATTTTCGGGCGCAATTCCAACGCCATTGTCCGAAATGCTCAAAGTAACTATGCCGCCGTCATTTCTGGAACTCACAATGATTTTCCCGCCCGCCGGAGTATATTTCACGGCGTTATCCAGAAAAATCATGAACAGCCGCTTAATTTTTTCCTCGTCGCCATAAAAATTGGCAAAATCATTTCGGCGAAGTTCGACGCTGTGAGCTTTATTCACCTGTTGAATTTCGTTGACGACTTCCTCCAGAGCGTACGACAAATCAAAATCTTCCTTGTTTATCTTGAGGCAATTTTGCTCCGCGTAAATCACGAACAGCATGCTCTGCAAAATCTTGCCGATACTTTGTATTTTGTCGGAAATCATATCGACGGTTTCATTGAGCAAAGTTTTATTTTCAACGCCGCAATCTTGTATAATTTCGATACCCATTCTAATGGCAGTTGCCGGATTGATAAGTTCGTGCGAAACAAAATTTATAAATTTTTGCTGATCGTCGATACCGCGCTGAATCCTGTCCAGCATGCCGTTAAAAGTTTTGGCAAGTTCGGTAAGTTCGTCGTCCGTCGGCTTAATTTCAATGCGCCCGTCCATTTTCCCGTAAGCAATATTTTGGGCGTGTTCAGTCATAATTTTAATCGGCTTGAGAACTTTTCGGCTCATAAAATGACCAACCGCCGCCGCCAAAATAATCACAAACAAATTTAAAATCAACAGCGCGTATTTCATTTCCTCAAGCAGTGGAACTTCTGAAGTTATCGTTCGGAAAAAATACAGCGTGAAATGTTCGCCGCGAAAAAAATAATCCATTTCTGCGCGATAAACCCAGGCGTTAGTCATGAGCGCAACTTCTTTGTCGGCGTCCGCAAAAATCGGCTGATGGTTTAATTTGCAATCGTTGAAATTTTCGTTGGAAGGATAATTCGGGTCGGTGTCTGCCATCAAAAATCCGTTGTCGTCAATGACGCGAACAACAACACCCGTCACCAAAGATTGACGCATGGTATTTGAATCGAACGCTGAAAGGTTCTGCGAAATTTTGTCAAGCCACGGCTTAACCTGCGCCATGCTAAAATCGATAGTTTTTCCGGCAGGGCGATACAGTGCGAATATAAATCCGGCGTACATAATCAGCTCAATAATTATCAGCAAAAAAATAAAACAACCGGCATAAGTCAAGGTGATTTTCGTGGAAATTTCCAAATTGCGAATCATAAAAATTCCCCTTCTGTAGGTGCAGAACATGAACAAAAGACTCGTAATGGGCTTGCTCGGCTACTTAACATTATTCACGGGCGCGGCAATGATACCGCCATTTATTTTAGCGGCAGTCACCGAAGAAATCGGCGGCGCGGCAAGTTTTTTGCTGTCAATATTTTTGTGCGTGGCAGTTACGTTTGAACTTGAAAGATTCGGCGGCTTGCAAGGCAAAGACAATATCGGCGTGCGTGACGGAATTGCGATAACCGGCTTAGGTTGGCTGCTCGTTTCGATTTTGGGAACAGTGCCGTATGTGGCGGGCGGCTATTTGAATTTAATCGACAGTTTAACAGAATCCTTCGCCGGATTTTCGGGAACGGGCGCGACGGTTTTTGAAGACGTTGAAATTTTGCCGCGAAGTATTTTACTCTGGCGCAGTTTATCAAATTGGGTTGGCGGCTTAGGTATCGTGGTAATTTTTATGGCGGTTTTATCGCAGTTGGGGCGCGGCGCAATGTTCATCCTTCGCGCAGAAACCACAGGACCGACGAAAGACAGGCAAATGCCGCGTATTCGAGACAACGCAAAGGCGCTGTTCAAGATTTACGTATTTTTAACGGTGCTCTGCGCGATAAGCTATTATTTTTGCGGGCTGAATTTATTTGCGGCGGTAAATCACGCCATGACGACGATAGCAACCGGCGGCTACGGAATTTACAACAGCACGGTCGGCGAATACGGCAACGTTTACCTTGAATATTGTATGGCATTTTTTATGATAATTTCAAGCGGAAGTTTCGCAATGTACGCGGCGGCAATTCGATTGGGCGGCGGCGTAATTTTGCGGAACACTGAATTTAAAATTTACCTGTGGATAGTTTTTGTGACTTCGGCGATAGTTGCGGCGGATTTATTTTTGGAAATGCAAATGAGCGTCGAGGCGGCGATACGCGGCGCAATTTTCCACGTGGCAAGTTTGAGTTCGACAACGGGCTTTGTGGCTTACGACTTTGACACGTACCCGCCGATAAGCAAAGCCTGTTTGATGATGACAATGTTTTTGGGCGGCTGTGCGGGTTCAACGGCGGGCGGCTTGAAGGTGGCGCGAATAATTTTACTGTTTAAATTCGTCAGCGCAATTGTGCGGCAGAAACTTCACCCGCAATTGGTAAATCCGGTAAAATTGAATGGGCAAGTGATAGACGACAGCGTTGTCCACAATGCGGCGAAATTTTTCTTCGCGGTGATGGTAATGAACATTTTATTTGCGTTTGTAATGATGTTCGACGGGATAGACTTTGTGAACAGCATATCGGTTTCAGTGTCGACAATGGCAAGCGTTGGACCAGGATTCGGAATACAGGGCGCGACCAGCACATACGCGTTGTTGCCGCCGCTGAGCAAATTATTCGCGTGCCTGTTTATGTTTTTGAGCCGCCTGGAAATTTTTACCGTGCTTGTACTTTTTACGCCGTCATTTTGGAAGAGCGCCAATGAAGGCTGGTAACTTTGCAATTACAGAGGCGCGCAAGGACGCGCGCCCGAACCCCGCCGCGAATTAGTCGACCGGAAGTCGACTATCTGAGCGGCTGTTTTCTTTGCTACTTTCTTTTGCGCCAAAAGAAAGTTGATTAAAATTTATTTTTGATAGAGATAGTAACGCCGAACTTCGCCAAAACCATTTTTTACGCGCAAAAAATATCGCGCCTTGAAATGATAATCATGAACAGGATCGCCGCTATATTTTTCGTGATACTTGAGAGTATTCGACGCGTGCGGGGAAGTAAAGCCGAACAAAATTTTCAGCGGCAAAATTTTTCCATGGCGCGGCAAGAGCGAATCGTCAGCAATATTCAGCGGATAATATTCTCGCCCGATTTTTACCATAAGCATCGGCGCAACCCCATTCACGAAAGTCCCGCCCGCAGGCATCGCCAATAAATAATTCCCGTCCGCCAGCGCCACCAATTTGCCGTCCTTAATGTAACTAAGCTCATTCGACGGCATAATTTCACGGTGAAAACTTGGGTTGCTCTTTGTTTGAAACAGCACAACCATAACCGCCATTATAAAAAAAAGCGCCGCCGCCGCGACGTATTTTAAAGTTTGATAGGGCTCGAAATTCGCCCGCTCCATTTCCCAAATTGCTTTGAATCTGTCCATTTCAAAAAGTCCCAAATGGCATACTCGGCGAATTTTTTGCAATGTCACGGACAACATCTTTTTCGGGCTTGCCGAGCACCCAGCCCAAAATTTTAATTTCCGTGTGCGTCATAAGTTTCAGCTGATTGGTTTCCTGCGGTTTAAAGCAGAGATCTTTATAAGTTTCCAGCGCTTGATTGTACCGCGCCAAAATTTCTTGCGGCGAACGTTGACGCGGCGGTTTTTTATAAGCCTGCACAACTTCAGTAATATCATTCGCGAGCATTTCGGACATTTTATCGCCTCCAAATCATTCAAGCGGCGTGGTATTCCACATTTTTGCCTTGAGCACGTCATAATAATTTTTATCGGGAAATTTAACAATCCTTGCCACGGAACGCGATTTTTTAACAACAACTTCGTCATTCGGCTGAATCTGAAAAGCCTCCTGCCCGTCCAGCGTAACAAACAAATCACGATTAGCCGCAATTTTTATTCGTATCTCGTCGTCTTCGCTGACAACCAACGGGCGCATTTGAAAAGTATGGGCGCAAATCGGCGTTAAAAGCAACGCGCGAATCGTAGGATTTAAAATCGGTCCGCCCGCGCTAAGCGAATAAGCCGTTGAACCCGTCGGACTTGAAACTATCACGCCGTCAGCCTTGTATTCCATCAAATGCGTATTATTCACGAAAAGATTCAGCTTGAGCATTCGCGGACTGCCGCCTTTGGAAATTACAACGTCATTAATCGCGTTGCCCAAAAATTTTTCGCCCAGCTCATTTCTGATAAAGCCGCTCAACAGCAGCCGGTGTTCAACAATGTATTCGCCGACTAAAATTTTGCCGAGCCGACTTTCAAGTTCCTTCGGCTCAATGTCAGCCAAAAATCCCAGCGTCCCCAAATTAATTCCGCAAACCGGAATACCCTGCTCACGAAACCGACGGCAAACGCCCAGCAAAGTTCCATCGCCGCCAATTGACAGCGCCATATCAATATGCACGCGTTCAACGCACGGCAAACCATATTCTTCTTTGCGAAACTGCCGCGCCTCGGTTGCCGGCATTACCAGCCGAACGTCTTTGTTTTTGTAAAAATTAAAAATCCTGTCGACAATTTCACCTGCGCGACGTTTGCTCATATTCGGGAAAACTGCCAGCTGCAACATTCCCGCCTCCACTCCAAATACCGTACCAAAAATATTTTGCCTTGTCAATAAATCACTTCCCGTTCAATGTTTCGTTCATGCTGCCCGTGCGATAGCCCTGCAAGTCCAGCGAAACGTACGAAAAACCATAACTTTTCAGCGCCTCTACAATTTTTTCGCGCAGATTTAAAATTTTTTCAAAATAGGTCGGCAAAACTTCAATGCGGGCGATAGTGCCGTGAATCCGAACGCGCATTTGCTTAAAACCGTTATTCAGCAAAAATTGTTCCGCGGCGTCAACCATTTGCAATTTTTCAGCGGTAATATTTTCGCCGTAAACAAATCTGGACGCCAAACACGCAAACGACGGCTTATCGAAAGTCGGCAGATTAAAATCTTTGGACAGCGCGCGAATTTCGCTTTTGTACAAACCGGCATAACGCAGCGGGCTTTTAATATCCAATTCGGCGAGCGCCTGCAAGCCTGGGCGATAATCGCCGGTATCGTCCATATTCGAGCCTTCGACGATGTGCGCAAGGTTATTTTCGGCGGCGATATTTTTTATTTTTGTGAAGAGATTTTTTTTGCAAATGTAGCAGCGATTTTTGGGATTGGCGCTGATATTTTCGACGCTTAAAATATTTTCCGTGAAAAAAATTTGCCGGATATTTTCTTGTTTGCAAAAATCGACAGCCTCTTTGGATTCGCGCGCGGGAAAAAATTCAGACGCCGCCGTTACCGCAATGGCTTTGTCGCGCAGGACTTCATGAGCCACTTTCAATAAAAAAGTTGAATCGACGCCGCCGGAAAATGCAACTGCCGCGCTTCCCAACTCCACTAAATAATTTCTAAGCTTGTTTAATTTTTCCTTCAAAATTGTCACCCGCAACTATAAAAAAAGGCGCTCAAGGATGAGCGCCCCCGCGGCGTTGTCACGTGATGTGACAACCCGCGCCGCCCTTTTCTTTGCCGGCGTTTCTTTTCGAGAAAAGAAATGCCGAAATCAATCTTTGCTTAAATCGCCTTTGTCTTTGAGCCAGCTCATCATACCGCGGAGTTTAGCGCCGACCTGTTCAATTTGGTGTTCAGCGTGAATGCGGCGCTGTGCAAGGAAGTTAGCACGACCAGCCGCGCGATTTTCAAGAAGCCAATTACGCGCAAAAGTACCGTCTTGAATTTCGGCAAGCGCTTTTTCCATAGCTTTTTTGACTTCGGGCGTAATGATTTTTGGACCGGTTGTATAATCGCCGTATTCCGCAGTATCGCTGATGGATTTGCGCATTTTCGCCATGCCGCCCTCATACATAAGGTCGACGATTAATTTCATTTCGTGAAAAGTCTCGAAGTATGCAATTTCCGGCTGATAACCCGCTGCAACAAGAACTTCAAAACCGTTTTGAACCAAATGAGTTATGCCGCCGCAAAGTACGCACTGTTCGCCGAACAAATCAGTTTCAGTTTCTTCTTTGAAAGTGGTTTGAATGACGCCTGCGCGAGTGCCGCCAATACCGCGCGCATAAGCCAGCGCAATATCAAAGCATTTGCCGGTAGCATCTTGTTCAACTGCGAAAACATCAGGAACGCCGCCGCCTTCAACGAAAGTGCGACGTACCAAGTGTCCTGGCCCTTTCGGCGCCACCATGAACACGTCAACCGTTTTGGGCGGAATAATTTGATTAAAATGAATTGAAAAACCATGAGCAAACGCCAGCGCCGCGCCGTCTTTCAAATTCGGAGCGATTTCATTTTTATAAACGTCAGCCTGCCGCTCGTCTGGGATAAGTACCATAACAATATCAGCAGCCCTAGTAGCGTCAGCAACATTCATAACCTTCAAGCCTTGACTTTCAGCAACAGCTTTAGATTTTGAACCTTCATACAAACCGACGATAACATTGACGCCGCTGTCTTTAAGATTCAAAGCGTGAGCATGTCCTTGACTACCGTACCCGATGATTGCAACGGTTTTGCCGTTCAGAATGTCAAAATTCGCGTCGTTGTCGTAATAAGTTTTTGCCAAAATAAATTACCTCCATAAAATTTAGTACAAGGTACTATAGCACTAATTTTGATTTGTTTCAAGTTTTTTCTTAGCCAAACGAGTCTTTTGCGAATTTTTGCCGCTGACGTCAGCATGATTAGCCGAAATTCTATCGCGGGTTTCTTTAGTAGGGTTTATGAGTCCTTCGCCGCCGTTCGATAACTTCAACTTTAAAATTGTCAATTCCGTATTTTCGAATAGCAGCATCAATTCCAAATTTTTTCTTACTGTGTACGTGACCACTAATGCGCCTGCTCAATTTTTGCCGCGTCTGCCCAACGTAAATTTTGCCGTTAGTCAGATTTGTGATTTTGTAAATTACACCGGTCTGTTGACAAGCGCCATTTAAATTGTTATTATCTTCCATACAAAAACTCCTTTGCCTGTGATTTGTTTTGGACAAACCAATTCTAGCAAAGGAATTTTTTTGTGTCAATGTTTATAATAAATTCTTGCCGTAATATTCGCGTTCCTGGTGATAATCGTTGATTGTATTTTCACCGCGCTCAAGGGCGATTAAGCCTGTGCGGATGACTTCCAAAATTCCATAGGGCGCAAGGAGTCTGGTAAACGCGGTAACTTTTTCGTCGTCGCCGGTAATTTCAAAAATCAGCGTGGTTGGTTGAACGTCAACGACATGGGCGCGGAAAAGTTCAGCCATTTTCAAAACGTCCAGGCGGTTGTTGTCGTCGGCGGAAACTTTGACCATAGTCATGCCGCGCGTAACCGCCGTTGCAGAATCCAGCCTTTGCACTGCGCGAACAATCGGCATTTTCTCAAGTTGCTTAATCATTTGATCGATTAAATTTCCGTCGCCGTGAACCACAACGGTAATTCTGGAAAATTCGGGCGACTGCGTGACGCCGACCGACAGGCTGTCAATATTAAATTCGCGGCGGCTGAACATACTCGCCACCCGCACCAGCACGCCTGGCTGATTTTCGACGTAGACTGATAAAACGTGTTTCATAGCCAAAACTCCTATAAAAAATTCCACGCGCAATAATACCACGCCCGCAGCAAAGTTTCAACCACAAATATTTTCAAATTGTCCCGCCGTATCAACACAGGGATTTTTCGCCGTGATATTATCAACCCGCTTAGTTTTTTGGAAGGAGTTACAATATATGAGTGATTCGACGGAATTGCAAACGACGCAAAACTCCGGAACTGTGCAGCTTATTTGTCCGAGGTGCGGCTCTGACGAAGTTAAAAATTTGTCAATGATTTATGGCGACCACCGGAATATCAATATCAATCTGGATTATTTTATCGGATTGGGTTTCGGTATCGACCTTAGCAAAAATTTGGTAAAAATGTGCGAGCCGCCCAAAAAGAAAGACACTTCGGGCTGCGCTTTGATATTTTTGGGGCTACTTACGTTAGCTTTTTTGTTTGCATTTTTCCCGATAGGTATAGTTTTCGGCGTTTTGACGTACGGCGCTTACAAAGCCAACGCCGAAGCCGAAGAATACAACAATAATCAATACCCGATTGAATATGAAGAATGGCGAAATTCATTTATCTGCCTCAAGTGCGGGAACAAATTTGTAATTCGGTAGGTGAATTGGTTATGCAGCCTCAAAAATTGATTTGCCCAATTTTTACTTGAAAAGATTTTCGCGGTTGACACGTAAATTCTCCTGCGCGAACAAAATTGACTCAAGCACAGTCCACTCAGCCGTCGTGAAACTTGAACTGTTAATAGCCGCCGGAAAACCTTCCAAATCGTAAATCATTTCCTGGACAATAATTCGGTCGGCGTTCGGGCGCGAATCGCGAATCGGTTTCGCTTGAATCATTTGTACAACAACATATTTGCAACCGGCATTTTTCGCGGGCGCCAAATATCCCGTGACGTCGAACGAAAAATCGTCCGGCTTTTTTATTTCGACAAAATTATTTTCGCGCAGAATTGCCCGCAGATATTTTTTGTCAGCGGCTTTGAAACTGTCTTTAGCAAGGTGAATCGGCGCAATGTACACCAGCAAATTATTTTCCGCGCCCAAACCGCCCGCGTCACAATAATTCCGAATCGCCCTGTCCAAATACAAAATCATTGCGTGGAAACTTTTTTTGTGAGCCTCGACTTCCGCGTATTGAACAGCCGCGCCAAAATGTTCGTAGCCAAAAATTTTCAGCGTCTTTGAAATAGGATCGCTCTTCATAAAAATTCGCGTCAAATTAATCTTGCCTTGATAAGCCGCCGCAAATTCCTTGTTGCCGACGGAAGGCGCGCCGAAAGTCACAACTTCAATTCGGCTCATATCAGCGCCCGCGTCCGCCAATCGAACAGCCGCCATTATCGCTATCGCCCCGCCCAAACTGTGTCCGGTGATATAAACTTTTTCGTCCGGATTGTTTTTCATATAGTCAAGCAAAGTTTCCAAATTGCCGCCGCTAAGCGCCGCGTCAGCATAATCTTTAAAGCCGCGGTGTACCAAAATATTTTTATCAGAATCGCGCAGAGGCACAAGTTCAACATTCAAATCAACCGCAACGTCTTTCAAATCTTCAGTTCCGGTGAAGAAAAAAATTTTCACGCCGCCTTTGCTCATAAGGTGAAGTTTGACATTGATTTTGCCGCCGGAATCTTTCAAATCGGTAATTTGCCAGCCGCACCGTTCCAAAAAATTTTTGGCAACAGAGCCTTCGGCGCCGCTGTACGCCGCCAATGAACTTAGCGCACAAATCAATCGCATTCGCTCGGTTTCTAAATTGGATTCAGCCGCGTTCGCCACGCCCGAAAAAAATATCAAGCTCAATATCAGCGAAAATATCTTCAACATATTCGCAAGCTCCTTAAAATTAATCCCCGTCATTATAGCAGTTAAAAAGTTTTTTTGCAGGGAAAATTTTTAACGTGTCGAAGTTTAGCCCTATGAGACAGGTAATTTTAAATTTCGGGCGAGGTTACAAAATGTTCGTAGCAGTCGCCGCGATAATGACGATACAATTATTTTCCAGCGGGCAGATTTACCTTTGCGGCGCAATTTTAATCGGCGCGATGCTAAATTTTTTCTATTTCGTATCAGCGGCGGCAAGATTGGAAACGGCGGCAAAATTCGAGCAGGCTCAAGCTAAGAGAATTATGTTAATCGGAATGTTATTGCGGTTGGCTATGGTTTTTGTAGTTTTGGCAGTGGCTGTTCACATATCGACGGAGCTTTTCTTCGCAACGTCGGTGTGTTTTGTTATGTTTTACCTGACCTCGCTGGGTGTTTTGTCGTATTTCGGGAGGAGGTGAATTTAATGGAACATATTGGTGTCCGCGAGACTGTACAGTTTATGGGCTTGACTTTCAATTGGGAAACTCTGTGTATGACGTGGCTGGCTATGGCGATAGTGATAATAATTTCCTGTCTCGCCGTTAAAAGTTTATCGATTATTCCAAAGGGCTGGCAAAATTTCGTTGAAATAATCGTCGTTTGGCTGCACGGACAGCTCGAAAATATGATGGGCAAACGCGGCAAAATGTTCGCGCCGTTTATCGTGTCGCTGTTTTTATTCTTGCTTACGTGCAACTTATTGGGCTTGATTCCAACTTTGGCGTCTCCAACCAACGATTTGAACACAACGCTCGGACTTGCTTTGCTGGTTGTTTGTATGGTGCATTTCTTCGGCTTGTACTTCAAAGGCGGTCATTACATCGCGCATTTCTTCCAGCCGTTTCCGCCGTTTGTCATTATCAACATGATTGAAGAAATCGCTAAGCCGATAACGTTGGCTTTCCGTCTATTCGGTAACATCCTCGCGGGCGAAATTCTGATTATCGTCTTGCTGCATTTGCTGCCGATTTGGATGCCGATACCAAGCGTCCTGTGGCTCGGATTCAGTATTTTTATCAGTTGCGTTCACGCGGTTATTTTTACTATGCTCAGTATGGCCTACCTGGGCAACGCTGTTAAAGAGTAGGGGCTAGAGCCTAGTGCCTAGCGAATAGGGATTTTGGTCACTGTGTAATTTTTTAATTGAAATTTGAGGAGGAAATTTTAAATGGAACATGCAATTATGGTAGCGGCGGCTCTTATCGGCGCAGGTATTACAATGGGTTTGGCGGCTGTCGGCGCCGGTTTGGGCGACGGTCTTGTCACCAGTAAATTTATCGAAGGTATCACGCGTCAGCCCGAAGCTCAAGGCACGCTCTTTACCAATACGCTTATCTCCGTCGGCTTGATTGAAGCTATGGCGATTATCGCAGCCGTTATCGCTCTGATTATGCTTTACGCTAACCCGCTCATTGGCGCGTAATTAATTTCCCGCAAAATTTTCTTGAAGGGGGGAATTTTCTTTGATAGAACTTAACGCAACACTTATCGCGCAGATTTTGAACTTCCTAATCTTAGTCGCGATACTGCGTGCATTGGCGTACAAGCCCGTTGCGAAAATGCTTCAACAGCGCGCCGATAAAATTCAAGAAACTATCGACAAAGCTAATTCCGACAAAAAAGCCGCCGAGGACACTTTGGCGCAATACAAAAGTCAATTAGCCGACGCTCAAAAACGCGCTCAAGAAATCGTTGACAAAGCCGAAATCACCGCGCGCCAGGAACGCGAAGCGCTTGTTGCCGAAACTAAAAAGGAAATCGACCGCATGAAACAAAATGCACAGCTCGAAATCCAAAACGAACGCGACCGCGCCTTTGACCAAATGAAGGCCGAAATCGTTTCGCTGAGTTTGGCGGCGGCTGAAAAAATCGTTGCCAAAAATCTTTCTTCCAAAGAAAACGACAAACTCGTCAGCGATTTCATTTCCGGACTCGATAAAAATATGTTCGAAGATGCTAACTAGGGGGCGGGCTAAATGTTGAATATTCAGCTTGCCACGAAATACGCGCGCGCCATTTTTGAACTCGCGCAGGACGAAAACAAGCTTGACGAATACGACGGCGACCTTGCCAAAATTCAAGCCGATGTTTTCAGTTTGCCGGAAGCCGTGAAGTTTTTCCAAAATCCGCTCGTTCCGCACAAAGCTAAAAAAGATCTGCTTGCTAAGGCGTTCAACGGCGAAATTTCCGATAACGTCATGAATTTTCTAATGCTCCTTGTCGATAAAAGCCGCATTGGTATTTTCAACGAGATTTACGAAATTTTTACCGCGCTGAAAAATGTTGAGCAGGGAATTTTGGTGGCGGACGTCATTTCAGCTTTTCCACTCACCAAAACACAGGAAAATCAGCTCGGCAAAAAACTTGCAAGCGTTACCGGCAAAAAAATTAAAATCCGCAAGCACGAAGATAAATCCATTCTCGGCGGACTTATCGTAACAATCGGAGACAGACGCATTGACGGCAGCGCCGCCGGCCGCCTGCGCTCCCTGCAAAATACTCTTTCGGTCAGTTCGGTTGCGAATGCTTAACTCGACCATTACAGAGGTGACTCAACAAATATGAAAATTAATCCAGATGAAATTACTGCCATAATCAAGAATCAGATTAAAAATTACAACGTCGATTTGAATGTTGACGAAGTCGGCACGGTTATCGAAGTCGGCGACGGTATCGCGCACATTCACGGGCTCGATAAGGCAATGTCGGGCGAGTTGCTTGATTTTGGCGATGATATTTACGGTTTGGTTTTGAACCTGGAACAGGACAACGTCGGCGCGGTTATTTTGGGGCGCGATAACGAAATCAAAGAAGGCGCGACCGTCAAACGCACTGCGCGAATCATGCAAGTTCCAGTTGGCGAAAATATGATTGGGCGCGTAGTCGACGCTCTGGGGCGTCCGATTGACGGCAAAGGACCTATTGAAACTTCGCAATTTCGCCCTGTCGAAAATCCTGCGCCCGGTATCGCTGACAGAAAATCAGTTCATGAGCCGCTGCAAACCGGCTTGAAGGCGATTGACGCGCTCGTTCCGATTGGACGCGGGCAACGCGAACTTATAATCGGCGACCGCGGCATTGGTAAATCGGCTATTGCTATCGACACGATTATTAATCAGAAAGGGCAAGACTGTATCTGTATTTACGTGGCGATTGGGCAAAAGGCGTCGACAGTTGCGCGCGTTGTGAAAACTTTGGAAGACCGCGGCGCAATGGAATATTCAATCGTCGTTGCGGCAACCGCGGCGGATTCTGCGCCGTTGCAATACCTCGCGCCGTATGCGGGCGTTGCGATGGCGGAATATTTTATGTACGAAAAACACGGGCATTGCCTTTGCATTTACGACGATTTGACGAAACACGCGGCGGCTTATCGTGCAATGTCCCTTTTGTTAAGACGTCCGCCTGGGCGTGAAGCTTATCCTGGTGACGTTTTTTATTTGCATTCAAGACTTTTGGAGCGCGCGGCTAAACTTAGTGACAGGCTCGGCGCGGGCTCAATTACCGCTCTGCCGATTATCGAAACTCAAGCCGGCGACGTTTCGGCGTACATTCCTACAAACGTTATTTCGATTACTGACGGGCAGATTATGTTGGAAACTGACTCGTTTTATTCCGGTATTCGTCCGGCTATCAGCGTTGGTTTGTCGGTTTCGCGCGTTGGCGGCTCTGCGCAGATTAAAGCTATGAAACAGGTTGCCGGTACAATGCGCCTCGATTTGGCTCAGTATCGTGAATTGGCGGCGTTTGCACAATTCGGCTCAGATTTGGACAAAGCGACTAAGGCACAGCTTGACCGCGGCGCGCGCATGGTTGAAACTTTGAAACAGGCGCAATATTCGCCGCTTGCCGTTGAAGATCAGATTTTAACGATTTTCACGGCTGTTCGCGGATTCTTAACTGATATTCCGGTTGATAAAGTTGTGCAATTCCACGCAGACTTTTTGAAATTTATGCACTCGCGGCACGCTGACCTCGGCAAAAAAATCGTCGAGAAAAAGAAACTTGACGACGCGCTCGAAAACGAAATTAAATCGGCTATCAAGGAATTTAAGGAAACTATCAGCTACAAGACGACTGAAGGTTAAGGCGGTGGCGTAAATGGCAAATTTACAAAACATTCGCCGCCGTATTCGCAGCGTCAAGAGCATTCAAAAAATCACAAACGCAATGGACATGATTGCCCGCTCCAGGTTCAACGCTGCGCGAGATACTTTGCTGTCAAATATTCCGTACGTGGAAAAGACGCGCGAAATTTTAACGCGGCTAATGACGCAAATGAACAGCTCCGAAGGCGAAAGTCCCTTCATAATGTCGCGGCAAGAATTAATTGAATCGCAGGGGCGCACTGACGGCAAATTTTTATTTCTGGTAATTGCGTCCGATAAAGGCTTAGCCGGTGCTTACGCAAGCAACGTTTTCAAGGAAGCTCACGCCACGATTGAATATGACGGCACAAGTCCAACCGACGGCGCGGAAAAATCGGAAAACTTCCATAAGCAAAACGTTGAGGCGCTTAAAAACACCGGAATTGACGCCGATCAGCTTCGCGCGCAAAAATCTTTCGCTAAGGCAGGCTCACGCCACAGTGCCAATAAAGCCGTCAGCGTCGCGCAGGAGTACCACGACGCAGATTATATTGAAGGTATCGAATTAATCACGGTCGGCAGGAAGGCTACCGGTCATTTCAAACAGCGCGGCTACAACATTATCAAAAATTACAGCGGAATAAGCGAACGTCCAAGTTACCAATACGCGAAGGAAATTGCCGATTTAATCATTGAGCGATTTTTGACAGGCGAAATTATCGACGTGACGATGATTTATACGCGGTTTAATTCGGCGATAAGCTGTACGCCGGACGACGTTACACTTTTGCCGCTGGTTACGGACGATTATCCCGCCGAAAATAATTCCAAAGAAGAATACATTTACGAGCCGAACGTGGCAACGGTGCTGAATGATTTTCTGCCGCGCAGAATTGCCACGCGAATTTACGGCGCTATGTTGCACGCGGCGGCGTCCGAGTTGAGTTCCCGAATGAACGCAATGAGCAACGCCACCGATAACGCGCAGGAACTTGTCGGCAAATTGAATCTTTATTACAATAAAGTTCGTCAAGCGGGCATTACCAACGAAATTAACGAAATTGTTGGCGGCGCTAATGCACTTGAATAATCGTAAAGGAGATGTGATATTTTGGCGAAAGGAAAAGTAGTTCAAGTTATCGGCGCGGTCGTCGACGTGGAATTTCCGCCGGGCGAATTGCCAAAAATCTTGAACGCTGTACATATAACTGGAAAATCCGGCGATGTCAAAATTGATTTAATCGCTGAAGTTATGCAGCATTTGGGCGACAGCGTCACGCGCTGCATTGCAATGAGTTCGACGGACGGTCTTGTTCGCGGAATGACGGCGGAAGATACCGGCTCGCCAATCACTGTGCCGGTTGGTGAGGCGTGCCTTGGGCGCGTTTTCAATGTTTTGGGTAAGACGGTTGATAACAATCCCAAACCTGTTGGCAACAAAGAATTTTGGCCAATCCACCGACCCGCTCCGACATTTGAACAGCAGGAAACTTCGGCGCAGATTTTGGAAACCGGAATCAAAGTCGTTGACTTAATCGCTCCGTACGCGCGCGGCGGTAAAATCGGCTTATTCGGCGGCGCGGGCGTCGGTAAAACAGTTCTGATTATGGAGCTTATTCACAATATCGCAACGGAGCACGGCGGCTATTCGGTATTTTCGGGCGTCGGCGAGCGTACCCGTGAAGGTAATGATCTTTGGACAGAAATGACTGAATCGGGCGTTATCGACAAAACCGCGCTTGTTTACGGGCAAATGAATGAGCCGCCTGGAGCCAGAATGCGCGTTGCGTTGACGGGCTTGACGATGGCGGAATATTTCCGTGACGTGCAAGGGCAAGATGTTTTGCTGTTTATCGATAACATTTTCAGGTTTATTCAAGCGGGCTCTGAAGTTTCGGCTTTGCTCGGTCGTATGCCTTCCGCGGTTGGTTATCAGCCTACATTGACTACGGACGTTGGCGCGCTGCAGGAGCGTATCACTTCAACCAAAAAAGGCTCAATCACTTCAGTACAAGCGGTTTACGTTCCGGCTGACGACTTGACAGACCCTGCGCCGGCGGCAACATTTACGCACTTGGACGCAACCACAGTTCTTAGCCGTCAAATCGCTGAGTTGGGTATTTATCCGGCTGTTGACCCGCTCGATTCAACTTCAAGAATTTTGGACCCGCACATTATCGGGCAAGATCATTACGAAGTGGCGCGCGGCGTACAGGCGGTTTTGCAGAAATATAAGGAACTGCAAGACATTATCGCGATTCTCGGTATGGAAGAACTTTCTGAAGAAGACAAACGCACCGTTTCACGCGCGCGCAAAATTCAGCGTTTCCTGTCACAGCCCTTCGCGGTTGCTGAGGCGTTCACAGGTTCGCCTGGCAAGTACGTTGCTTTGAAAGACACGATACGCGGCTTCAAGGAAATTTTGTCGGGCAAATATGACGATTTGCCGGAAGGCGCATTTTACATGGTCGGCGGCATTGAGGAGGCAGTCCAAAAGGCAGCTAAACTCAAGGAGGCGTAAGCTATGGCGACGATTCGGCTTGAGTTGGTCACACCGGATAAGGGCGAAGTCCTATCCAAAGATATTGATATGTTAATCGTACGTTCGACGGCGGGCGAATTGGGAATATTGCCGCGGCACGCAAGACTTTTGACAGAATTATTACCGCACGCAATGCGAATTAAAACCGGCGCAACCGAAGATTTAGTTGCAATAGGCGGCGGATTTATGGAAGTCACGCCCGAACAAATTACAATTTTGGCGGACAGTGCGGAACTTCCGGACGCAATCGACGTTGAACGCGCTAAAGCGGCAATGAAACGCGCTGAAGATCGCATTGCCGAATACAAACGCGCGGCGAAAGATTCATTAATCGACATTGCCCGCGCAAACAAAGCACTCGCCAGAGCAAAGGCGCGGCTTTTGGTCAAACACGTAAACTTTTAAACCGAAATTTTTATAAAAAAAACAAGCCCGTCGGCAAAAATGTCGGCGGGTCTTTTATGGATAAGGCGTGAACACTCGCGACTTTAGTCGT
>CAJOMO010000018.1 GCA_905235685.1 uncultured Selenomonadaceae bacterium | reverse complement strand
GTTTATTTGACGGCGATTTTGTCAATCCGAAAATTCCGATTGGGCAACTGCGCGAATATATTTATTTTATGGAGACGCGAAAAAGTTTGCCGCCCGCCATGGACGAAAAATTTTTATTGGGCGTTGAAAATGGCACAGCTTACTACTACTGCCACGAACAAACTATGCTGAATTTAGAATTTCTTTCGAAGATAAAAGCCCGCGCAGATTATTTTGTGATTTACGCGGACGCGTGCAATCTGAGCGACGAACAGCTTGCCGAACGAAATATCACTTTCAAGCAAATTCCTTACGACGTGCCGAAATATTGAACGGCTCACAGTTGCGGCGTCATTGGAGTTATCACGCCGAAATCGTAACCCCATTCGCGGAGCATACGAATCAATTCCGGCAACGCCTTAACGGTTTCTTCTTTGCCTGCTTTGGAGTGCATTAAAATAATCGCGGTGCGCGGCGAAAGTGTTGTAATTTGCTTGATAACATTGAGAACTTGAGCGGTGGCGTTGGGGCTGCTCGGCGTGGCGTCTTCGGTACTCAAATTCCAGTCAAATTCAACGTAGCCGCACGCAGCAATCATATCCCAATAATCTTCGTCAAAAACACCGGCAACTCCGCCGGGCGCGCGAATAATCAGCGGGCGGACGCCGATATGCTCCATGATAATATCGTCGGTTTTCATAAATTGGGCGACGAAATCCCACGGCGATTTATAAAGTTCCTTGTAAACGTGATTGTAGCTGTGGTTGCCGATAGCGTGACCTTCGTTGAAAATGCGCTTGAGTACTTCGGGATTTTTCTCAACCATATTGCCGCAAACAAAAAATGTAGCTTTAACGCCCTCGGCTTTGAGTACGTCGAGAATTTGCGGCGTGATTTTATCGTCCGGTCCGTCGTCGAAAGTCAAGTAGGCAACGTTTTTTTCGTGATAAGGCTCAATTTCCGGCAAGGACATCGGCAAACCGGCGTCGTGGCGATCCCAAACGCCGTATTTGTCATAAACCGGTTTATCAATCGTGTTGAGTTGCAAATTTGAAAAATCGTCGTTGGCGAGTACGTATTGCGTAGGCGCGGGCGTCTTTTCGGCGCTGTTAACTTTCGGCGCGGTAACGGTCGGCGTTTTGGCGGCGGGCGACGGCTTAGGTTTCGCCGGAATCGTTTCCTCTTCGTTACAGCCTCCGCACAAAATTAATATCATCAGCATCAATAGCAGATAAAACAAATTCCTCATCGAGTGAACTCCTTCCGAATGAAATTTCTATGAAAGATAATAACGCAGAATTGGCTCATAATCAAGCGGCGGCGAAGATAAAAAATTGTCAAAAAATTTTAAAATAGTTATTGCAAGTTGCGGGTGGAATGTGCTACAATAGCGGCGTAATTAAGGGAGCTGAAAAGTTCCAAGGTAAAACGTAATTGATTTTTAGGAGGTAATGCTAAATGCCATTGATTAAAACTACGGCTATGTTCAAAAAAGCTTATGAAGGCGGCTTTGCAATCGGCGCGTTCAACGTCAACAACATGGAAATCGTACAGGGTATCACCAGCGCAGCGGCTGAACTCAATTCTCCGGTAATTCTCCAGTGCTCCGCGGGCGCAAGAAAATATGCTAATTCCCGTTACCTCGTCCATCTCGTTCGCGCAGCTCTTGAAGTCAGCGATATCCCCATTGCGTTGCACCTCGATCATGGTCCGGACTATGCAACGTGCAAATCTTGTATCGATGACGGCTTTACTTCCGTTATGTTCGACGGCTCGCATTATCCTTTCGCAGAAAACATTGCGAAAACCAAAGAAGTTGTCGAATATGCACACGCTCATAACGTCGTTGTTGAAGCTGAACTCGGACAACTCGCAGGTATCGAAGATGACGTTAAGGTTGACGCTGACAAAGCTCATTACACGAAGCCCGAAGAAGTTGAAGAATTTGTAAGCAAAACCGGCGTTGATTCATTGGCTATCGCTATCGGCACAAGCCATGGCGCATTCAAATTTAAGCCCGAACAATGCACAAGAAATGCTGACGGCGTACTCGTCCCGCCTGAATTGAGATTCGACATTCTTGCCGAAATCGAAAAGAAAATTCCAGGCTTCCCGATCGTTCTGCATGGCGCATCTTCGGTTATCCCGAAATACGTAAAAATCATTAACGATAACGACGGCAAACTTGACGACGCTGTTGGTATTCCGGAAGATCAACTTCGCAAAGCGGCAAAATCTGCAGTCTGCAAGATTAACATTGACTCTGACCTCCGCCTCGCAATGACAGCCGGTATCCGCGAACACTTCAAAGCACATCCTGAGCATTTCGATCCGCGTCAATATATCGCTCCTGGTCGCGATTACATCAAGGAACTCGTTATGCACAAGATTAAAACCGTTCTCGGTTCTGAAGGTAGCGCACCTGGCATCATGGAGCTTGTCAATCAGTACTAAGCCGTACGTAAACTCTTGGCAATCAAGAAATTTTAAAATCGCTGTTAATTCAGCATTAATCGCATAGAAAGTCCCTGGCTGATTCGGTTTCGGTCGGGGATTTTTGCGTTATTATCAACTTTCTTTTGGCGCAAAAGAAAGTAGCAAAGAAAACAGCCGCGCTTTAATTCGCTTCCGGCTCATTAGCGCGCGGCGGGTTCGCGCCGACATCCTGTCGGCGTCTTTATTGCAAATTGGAGGAAATTTATGATTTGGACGCAAAAACAACTTGACGCAATTAAAAGCCGCGATAAAAATTTGCTCGTTGCCGCTGCCGCCGGTTCGGGCAAAACTGCCGTGCTCGTCGAAAGAATTATTCAGCTGATAATTTCGGGCGACTTCGACGTGGATAAAATGCTGATTGTCACTTTCACCAACGCCGCCGCTCAAGAAATGCGGACGCGCATTCACAAAGCCATCGCCGAAAAATTATCCGCAGTCGACGATTCAGAGTTAATCGCGCGCCTCGAAAGGCAGACGATACTTTTAAGCGGCGCGTCAATTATGACTTTCCACGCGTTTTGTCTTTCGGTGTTGCGGCGGCACTTCACGAAAATAAATCTCGATCCGAAATTTCGCGAAGCCGACGAACACGAATTGAAAATTTTGCAGCAAGACGTCATTGAAGATTTGTTCGAAAAAAAATACGCCACTCACGACGCCGCTTTTCTAAAATTCACGGACGAATTTGGCGGCAATGTTCAAGGCGACGCCGATTTGCACAAATTGATCATCAAACTGTACGATTTCGCGCAGAGCCGCCCCTATCCAAATCTTTGGCTCGAATCGCTGATTGAAATTTATGAGCAGCCCGATAAATTTAAAATCGGCAAGGATACGTGGCTTGAAACTGTCAGAGAATTTGCCCTGGATTATGCGCGCGGGATAATCAATTATGCGCGCAAGGAATGTTCGGCGATTAATCAAAAGGCTAACGAACTGTTTCAGCTGAGCAAGGGCGCGGTCAAATTTGGGCAGAAAAGTTTTGCCGGCGATTTGCAAACTTTGAACGTTTTGGCAAATTCGGCGGACGATTGGGACGAATTGGTTTCAAATCTGCGCTCACTCGATTTTATCAGGTTCGACACGGGCGGTCGAAAATACGCCGAAGATATTTTGCGAATCCAGACGGAATTGAAGGCGCGCCGTGACAATTACAAAAAACAACTTGAAAATCTGCGCGAAAAATTTGTTATAATGACAAGCGCTGAAATTGTTGCCGAAATGAAAAATTTAGTCGAGTCGGTGCGGCAGCTGGTGAAGGTCACGATAGAATTTTCCGAGGCGTTTGCTGCGGCTAAGCGCGAAAAAAATATCATTGACTTCAACGACATGGAGCATTTGGCGCTGAAAATTTTTAACGCCGACGAAAGTACTGCCGCCGCCTATCGCGCGAAATTCAAGGTGATTATGGTTGACGAATACCAGGACACAAACGGCGTGCAGGAAGAAATTATCAGCAAGATTGTCGGCGCGCAGAATTTTTTTGCGGTGGGCGATGTCAAGCAGTCGATTTACCGTTTCAGAAATGCTGATCCGGAAATTTTTCTGCGGAAATATGACGGTTACCCGCGGGCGGAGGATTGTGAGCGAATTGATTTGTCGACGAATTTTCGTTCGCGAAAAAAAATTGTCGAGGCGATTAACGCGATTTTTGAAAAATTAATGACGCGCGAGGCAATGGAAATTGATTACGACGAAGACGCGCGGCTAAATTTCGGCTCAAAATATTTGCTGGCGGACGGCACATTTACGGAGCGCGCCGAATTTCATATCATAAATCTGCGCGACGAGGGCAAAAAAAATTACAGCGACGACGAAGAAGATGATTCGGAATACGCGCCGGATTTAGACAAACTTGAACGCGAAATGCAATTCATAGCCAATCGGATAAATCGGCTATTCAAGGCGGGCAAGCAGATTTTTGACGGCAAGGAATATCGCCCGCTCAAATACAGCGACATTGTGATTTTGCTCCGCTCGATTGACGGCACAGCGGCTAAGATTGTTGAGGTTTTGCGGAAAAATAAAATTCCCGCGTACGCCGCTGATAAGGATGGATATTTTCGCGCGCCCGAAATTCAGACGATGCTTAGTCTGCTGCGGATTTTGGACAATTCGCGGCAAGATATACCGCTGGCAACGGTTATGCTCAGCCCGATTGGCGGCTTCAGCACCGAAGATTTAGCCAAATTGCGCATTGACGACCGCAAAGCCGATTTATACACGCTGGTTAGTCAAAGTGAAGATTCGCGCTGCAAAAATTTTTTGGACAAAATTAATCGTTGGCGGGAAATGGCGCGGCAGCTTAGCGTTCCGGAACTTTTGAGCAAGATTTACCGCGAAACCGGCTACTACAATTATTTCGGCAAACAGCTTGACGGCAAAATTCCGCAGGCGAATTTGCGAATGTTGATTGACCGCGCGGCGGCTTACGAGAAAACTGCTTTTCGCGGCTTGTCCAGATTCATTCAGTTTATCAAAAAAATTCGCGAATTGGGCAATGATTTATCGGCGGCGCGGACTTTGGGCGAAAGTGAAAATGTCGTTCGCGTTATGACGATTCACAAGAGCAAGGGCTTGGAATTTCCGGTTGTGTTCGTCGCGCAGTTGGGCAAGCGATTTAATTTTCAAGATCTGCGCGAAAATGTTATACCGCACCGAAATTGGGGCGTTGGGATTCACCGGACGATTGACGGCACAAATATTCGCACGTCGACATTCGCTCGCCGCGTCATTTCTAAAAAAGTTAAAGCTGAAATGCTCGCCGAGGAACTTAGGATTTTGTACGTTGCCTTCACGCGCGCCAGGGAAAAATTAATTCTGGTCGGCACGGTGAAAAATGACAAAGTTTTAACCAATTTTGACGGATTGAGCGATTTGTCGGCGAATATTTTGCAGAGCGCCAACAGCCCTATGGATTGGCTGCTGATGGCGAAAAATTTTATTGGCGATGTGATTAACGTTGAAGTGGTTGACGCGGATAAAATTAACTTGCCCGCCGATAAAACCGATAATAAAATTGTCGAGGAAAAAACAATTGCGAGCGTTGAAAAGTTGCCGCCGTCGCCGCTTGCCGATGTTCCCGCGAAATTGTCTGTTACCGAAATTAAGCGCCGCCTGCGCGAAGAAGATTTTGAAATTGCGCAATGGAAATTCGACAGGCAGAAAATTTATCGCCGGCCGAATTTTTTGCAGAAAGCTGAAATTACCGGCGCGGAATTTGGAACGGCAATGCACAGCGTCATGCAACATTTGAATTTAAGCGGCGATTTGTCGGCAAACGGTATCGTCGCGCAGATTGATTCAATGATTGACAATCAGCTCTTAACCGAAGAACAGGGCGCGGCTGTTCGTAAAAAGTCCGGCAACATTGCGCGGTTTTTTCAAAGCGAAATTGGGCGCGGTATGCTTGACGCGCAGGAAATTTACCGCGAATTGCCGTTCAGTCAAACGATTGCAGCGAATATCCTTAAGCCGCAAACTGATTCTGCCGAAAAAATTTTCATTCAAGGTATAATCGACGTGCTTTTTAAAGACGCCGCGGGAAATTGGATTTTGCTTGACTACAAAACCGACAGAGACGATACCGATGAACATTTTCAGAGCGAATACCGCGAACAGATTAATTTTTACACTCGCGCAGTTGAGGCGATTGCACACGTGAAGGTTGCGGAAAAATATCTTTACTTGTTGGGCACGGGACGATTTATCAATATGAATGGTGGCGATTAAATGGGCACGATTAGAAAAATTTTAGTTCCGGTGGACGGCTCGGTGAATGGCTGTAAAGCGGTTGACGAGGCGATTTATCTTGCGTCGAAATTCAAAGCGGCGATGGATTTTGTTTACGTTGCCACGGACATTAACGAAGAAATTCCCAGCAATTTGGTTTTCGACAGGATTTGGGCGAAATTGCCCGCCGGTATTTCCGCGAATAAGCATGTGGAACGCGGCGAAATTTCCGAAACCATTTTAAAAATTGCCGCCGCCGAAAACGCCGATATGATTGTTATGGGCGGGCGCGGCTTGGGCGTTATCAAAGGCTCGCCGATTGGCTCTGTCAGTCAAAAAGTCGTGGAAGAGTCCAAAATTCCCGTAATGGTTATAAAATAGCAAAAACTTGACTTTGATTATTAAATTACTTAGAATATGAGAGTTGATTTTTAACAACAGATTTAGGAGGTATTTTCGTGAACGATAACGATTTTGAAAACAACAATCCGCAGGAAGGCGAAGGCGGCGATAATCCTGGTGGTGGAGAAAATCCTGGCGGCGGCGAAAGTGGCGGCGGCGATTCGTCAAGCGTCACTTGGAGCGGCGCAACTGAAATCACTTCGGGTGTAAGTCAATCTAATCAAACTTACACTTCAACGAGCGCGGACGAAAATGCCCTCCTGATTAATACCAGCGAAGGCGTTTACATTCAAAATGCAACCGTTGAAAAAAGCGGCGATTCCGACGGCGGCGACGATTGCAATTTTTACGGGATTAACAGCGCAATTATGGTAATGGGCGGCGGCACTGCCACAATCGACGGCGGAACTGTTACGGCTACTGCAACCGGCGCTAATGGTATTTTCAGCTACGGCGGCAATGGCGGCACAAATGGCGCGGCGGGTGACGGTACAACCGTTATCATTATGAACACGCAGATAACCACGACCGGCGATAACGGCGGCGGCTTTATGACAACCGGCGGCGGCATTACTTATGCAAACAATTTAACCGTTACAACCAGCGGACAATCTTCCGCGGCTATTCGCACAGACAGAGGCGGCGGCACTGTCGTTGTCAACGGCGGAACTTACATTTCAAATGGTTTGGGTTCGCCCGCTGTTTATTCTACCGCAAATATTTCAGTTACCGGTGCTACTTTGACTTCGAACAAATCTGAAGGTGTTTGCATCGAAGGCGAAAATTCCGTTGCACTTACCGATTGTACTTTAACCGTTTCAAATACTCAGACTAACGGGCAAGCAACTTTCCTTGACAGCATTATGATTTATCAATCGCAAAGCGGCGACGCTGCCGACGGCACTTCAACTTTTTCAATGAGCGGCGGCACTCTTAACAGCAACAACGGGCACGTCTTCCACGTTACCAACACCAATGCCGTGATTAATCTTAACAATGTTACCATTACCAACGCCGATAGCAATAATGTTTTGTTGTCAGTTTGCGACGACGGCTGGAGCGGCGCGTCAAATATTGCCACGCTTAACGCTGATTCACAAACTTTAAGCGGTGATATTCTTGTCGGTGATAATTCGACTTTGACGCTCAATATTTCCGATAATTCGACTTTCACCGGCAATATTTTGGGCGAAATTACCAACGCCAGCGGCGATACCGTTTCAACAACTGTTGGCACTGTCAACGTCACGCTCGATGATACTTCAAAGTGGTATTTATCCGAAGATACTTATATCAGTTCGTTCAGCGGCACGGCGGCTAATGTTATCACCAATGGTTTTACTTTGTATGTTGATAATTCCGCTCTTGACGGTACAACTGATTCTGAAGGCGGCGATTCTGCCCTTAACATTGACAACACTATCAACAATACTTTAATCAGCGGCACTTCCGAAAGTGATTCGATTATTAACCGCGCCGATAACGTAACCATTAACAGCGGCGACGGCAACGATACAATTTTCAACGGAATTGACGATACCGCGGCTAAAAATGTTTTGATTAATACCGGCAGCGGCAATAACCTTGTTTCTATTCAAGGCGGCTCGGACGCTGTTACCGTGCAAACCGGCGACGGTAATAATTCCATTTCCACTACCGACCCCAATAATGCTATTTTCACCGGCAGCGGCGACGATGTCGTTACTTTATTCACCGGATCTGATAACGGCACTGTCGATACTGCTGACGGCGACGATACCATTTTCGCTGTCGGGCAAAATGTTACCATTAACAGCGGCAGCGGCAATGATGTTATCCGCACTTACCGCAACGCTCAAAATATTACTATCAACGCCGGAGAAGGCGACGACAAAATCAGTGTTAACGGCGACGCCGGCGGCGTCATTAATTATAATCTTATCCAATACGCTGACGGCGACGGTAACGATTCTGTTTACAATATCACTGAAAATGATTCTATTCAAATTACAAGCGGCTCTATTTCCGCGGCGCAATCCGAAGGCTCAAACGTCATTTTAACTGTCGGCTCTGGCTCAATTACTATCGTGGACGGCGCTAATTCCACTCTTAGCATTGTCGATTCCAACGGCACTTTGACCCAAACCGTGATTAGCGGAGAAAGTAACACTAACACAACCATTAACGATACCGTCATTAACGGCACAACCGGCGACGATTTTATTACCAATGACGGCTCGAATGTTACCATTAACGCCTTAAGCGGCAACGATACCATTATCAGTAGCGGCGACGGCGCGCTCATTAACAGCGGTGACGGCGATAATATTATTTCTGTCAGTTCAGCTGAAAATGTTACTGTTAATACCGGCGACGGCACTAATCAAATTTGGCTCGATTCCAACGGTATGAATGATATTGTCTATCTCGGAGATGGCGATAATAATTCTGTAATTACCAGCAACCGCTATTCTACCATTTACGGCGGCAGCGGAGGCGACGGTATCACTCTTCACAATGGCTCTGACGGCTCTTACATTGACGGCGGCGACGGCAATGATAATTTTGCTGTCGGTCATACCAATATCACCCTTTACGGCGGCAGCGGAAATGACGTTATTTCGCTTTACCGCGACGCCTCCAACGATTTGATTAACGCCGGACTCGGTGACGATTCTATCATCTTGCATAGCGGTACCAACGGACACATTTTCGAATACACAATAGGCGACGGCGCGGATACCATTACCAATATCACTTCCAACGATACCCTGAGAATTATTGACGGCTCGATTGCTCATGCTAACAGCGATTCTGACGGCAATATCATTTTGACTTTCGCGGACGCTGACGGTAACGAAGTTGAAGGCTCTATCACTTTCACGCAATCTGATTTGGAAGTCAACGTTGCATTCGGCGACGGCGCTGCCAATATTTTCAAAGCTATTCATACCGGCGATACCATTGTCAGCGGCACGGACGGCGAGGATACACTTTTTGCAGTTGGTAACAATATCACAGTCAAAGGCGGCGCAGGTAATGACGTACTGCACGGCGGCGGCGTCGGCATGTACCTTGACGGCGGCAGCGACAATGACGTCTTAAGCATTTTAGGTTTAAATTCCACTGTTAACGGCGGCGACGGCGACGATTCTATCAATATTACCAGCACTGTCAGCTCCATTTTCATTCAGCAGAGCGCCGGCAACGATACTATTAACGGTTACAATTCCAACAGCACTATCGAAGCCAATGTTACTGATTTCAGCATTGATAATGGCAACGTCATTTTCACCACTGATGAAGGCACGCTCACTGTTATTGACGGCGACGGTTTGACTTTCAATATTGCTAACAGCGATGGTTCCGTCACTGAAACTTTAATCAGCGCTGAGGCTACTCTTGCCGCGTCCGTCGCTCAATACGCTCTTCAAATTATCGGCAGTGATACTAAGTACCCTGCAATGGCGCTCGATTATTTCCACCCGACTGAAGATAACCCCGATGAACCGACTTTAGCCGCCAGCTCCGAAACTATCACCATTACCAGCGCCGACGATTTAACTTTAAGCGGCGTACATTTCACGCCCGAAACTTCGACCAACCGCTGGGTTATTCTCGTTCACGGTTACGGTCGCGACCACCGCGCTATGAACGGTTTCGTCGATAGTTACCTGCAAAATGGTTATGACGTGCTTGCCATTGACCAACGCGCCGCCGGTGACAGCGAAGGCGAATTTTTAACCATGGGCGTTGCTGAATCTAATGACGTTGCACTTTGGACTCAGAAAATCGCTGAAATTAATTCTGCTGCCGAAATTACTTTGCACGGCGTTTCTATGGGCGCTGCTACTGTTATGCTCGCCGCTGCTAATTCCAATACTACCAACGTTACTGCTGTTGTCGAAGATTGCGGCTATACTGACGTTCGCGACGTTTTCACCAGTCTTGTTGCTAATACCCTTGGCGTTGACGATTCATTTATCGACGCTCTTTACGCCGCCGCTGCTGAATTAACCGGCTACGATTTATCCAACGCCGCGCCGATTAACTCAATCGCTGAAGTTACTGCTCCCACGCTTTTCATTAACGGCGATAGCGATTCTGTTGTCCCTGCGTCCATGGCGGAGGAACTTTACAACGCCGCCACTTCCGATAAGGAACTTTTAATCGTCGAAGGCGCGGCTCACGCTGAAGCTTCCACTACCGATTTTGCCGCTTATTATTCTTCAATTTTCAGTTTCGCTAATGACGGTTTCATTGCTGTGGGCGAAAGCCTTACCATTGACGGCGTCACTTATACCGCCATTGACGGTTTCGCTCAACTTATTATGAGTGACAGCTCCGTCGCCGGTATTTCTTGCGGCACCGTCAACGCTACTGTCGCTGATTCGGATTCTTCGCCGACTGTTACTTTCGACGCTTCCAATGGCGAATTTGCCTTCACCGCCTCCGCCGATTCTGCGCTCAGTGTTAATGGCGTCAATTATATTACCGGCGACGCTACGCTCAATGCCGATTCCATTATTTTAAGCGCCGGCGCGGCTGTTTCCAATGCTGCCGATTATTCATTTACTGTTTTCAATAGTGGCGTTTATGCTATCGACGGTCAGACTTTCAACCTCGCTAATGACCTTGACAGCGGCTTAACTTTAACCAATACTGACAGCGGCTTTATTTCCTCGCGCGTCATTTCCGCTTCCGAAGTCGATAATGAAGTTATTTTTGATAGCGATGTTGGCAAAGTCTTTACTGAAAATGTCACTGTCAGCGGCGACGATACCTATTCTGTGGATTTGGGCGCGCGTGGCATTAGCCAATTGGGCGATATTACTTCCGGCGCCACTGTTTCAATTGCGGGCGTTTTCGACGGCGTTTCTGATTATAGTTTGGTTGATATTGTCACTGACAGCGACGGCGAATTTGCTTTTGGCGATAGCGTTTATACCATTACCGGCGATGATAGCGCTGATTTGTCCGTTCGCTTTGAATCCGACGCCTCCGTTGCCGTTTCCAATGTCACTGACCTTGAGGGCGGTATTTCCGGCGATAATATTTCCGCTGTTATGACTGATACCGGTTCGATTGTTATTAATGGTAGAACTTTTGTAATGACTGAAACGCCCGAAGCCGGAGTTACTGTTACTGCGCAGGATAATACTTTCGCCGTGACCCACGCCATTACTCAATCCGAGGCTGACGAATTTGACGATACCACCGACGACGATATTGGCAAACTTTACGAAGAACGCGTTACCGTTTCCGGCGATGATGATTATACTATTAATTGTCGCTCCTGGGGCTATAAAACTGTTGAAGGCTTAACCGGCGGCGCGTCTGTCAATGCTGCCATTATTTTTGACGGCGTTGAAAATGAATACGGCGCGGAATACGATTTTGTCACAGATTCTGAAGGCGAATTTACCTTCGGCGATACCACTTACACCATTACCGGCGACGACAGCGTTTCCTTGACAATTCAATTCAACGGCGACGGCTCGGCTGAAATTGTCGACGTTAACGATTTGGAAGGCTACGTTAGCGGCAACGGCACTGTCATTGGCGCTTATGAGATTGAAAACAGCGAGAGCGGCGTTGTCGAAGGCAGCAAATTCAACGACACGATTAACAACAGCGGCGAAAACGTTACGATTGACGCGGGCGCTGGCAATGACGTTATCAATAACACCGGCGATTTTGCGGAAATTAACGCGGGCGCGGGCAACGATACCGTCATTAGCAACAGCGATTTTGTTACAATCTCCGGTGGCGACGGCGACGATTTCATTGAAAATAATTCCACAAACGCAGTTATCAATGCGGGCGACGGCAATAACACGATTAACAACACAGCCGAACTTTCGACGATAACAGCGGGCGCGGGCGACGATTTGATTAACAATAACATTTCCGCTGAAAATGAGAGCGCGGACGAAGGCGACAGCACTTCCGCCGAGATTGACGCGGGCGACGGCGCTAACACGATTAACAACGACACCGAAAACGCCACGATTTTAAGCGGCGCGGGCGACGATATCATCAACAACAGCGGCAGCTACGCGATTATCGACGCGGGCGACGGTGCAAATTCAATCACCAACAGCGGCGTTGACGCAACAATCACTTCGGGCGCGGGCAACGATACCATTATCACCGACGCTAATTCCACGATTCAAAGCGGCAATGGCAACGATTATATCAGCGTGAGTGGCGCGGCTCTCATTAATACCGGCGCGGGCAATTCCACTATCGACGGTTACAATGAAAATGTTACCATTCAAGCGGGGACTCTGCGCAATTCTTCACTTAACGGCAACAATCTCGTTTTGCGTTACAATGACGCCGCCATTACCATTATTGACGGCAACAGCCAGGCGATTAATCTTTTGAACGACGAAGGCAATTTGACCAGCGATATTATTATCGGCGAAGTGGAAATCAACGATACCGGCACTGTTAACGGCGTTGAATTTACCGGCACCGGTACTGTTTCTGTTAATATGGGCGCAATAACTTTGGCGGGCGATTTGGCAGTTGATACCGACGCTGAAATTGTGATTAGCGGCGAAAGTAATATCACGATTGGCAGCAAAGTTTTCTCCTTGACAGACGGCACGGCAACTGTCGAAACCACTTCCGACGGTTTTGTTGTCAATGGCGCTGAAGTTACTGTTTTGGGTGATAGCGAATACGGCGTAATTATCGACAGCAACGGATTTATCAGCGTTGAAAGTATCAGCGCGAGCGCGACTGTTCTTGGTTCGGGCGAATATATTGTTGCCACGGATGAACGCGGCTCATTTACTTTGGGCGAAAATATTTTCACGGTGACGGACGACGCGGTTGTATTTTCTGTTGCAAATGATTCTGTGCGCGGCGTTTATGATTTGAGCGGCACTGTCAGCGGCGATTTTGATAATATTCACGTCAACGACAATGTGATTAGCGTTTCTGCGGCTAGTGTTGGGGTTGCGGATAACTCAATCAGCATCTCCGCCAACGCCGCCAATGTTACCTTGAGCGGCGCGGGCGATATCAATTTGTCCAACCGGCAATACGCGCAGCTCAGCGATACGACCCTTGCGGTTTTTGCAAATGACAGCAGTTTTGCCGCGGGCAGTGAAGCCGTCAGCGTTTATGGCGATCGCAGTTATACCGTTATTGGGGCGGGCGCGGGAATAAACAGCGTTACCGGAATTAGCGGCGGCGCAACCGTTACCGGCGAAGGCACTTTCGACGTTATCACCGATTCGCAGGGGCAATTCTCTTTCGACAAAAATTATTCCGTTGCCGGCGATACTTCCGTTGATTTTGCTGTCAATAATGGCAGCGTTAGGGCGATTGACAGCCTCGACGCGGCGGCGACGATTAGTGGCGAATTTACGGGCGTCAGTTTAAATGGCGGCGTTATCAATATTTCGGGCGACAGTTCGGTTGCCGTGGTGAATACTTCGAGCGGTTTGGATATTCGAAATGTTTCAGCCAATGCTACCGTCAATTCTGCGGGCGGCGCTTATCGAGTTACGACGGACGAAGTCGGCGCGTACAATATTTTGGGCGAAAAAATAACCGTTACCGGCGATTCTAACGTCATCTTTGAAATTAGTGATAGCTCTGTCAGCGGCGTCAGCAATATTTCAAATGCAACCGTTGCAGTTGACGCAGGCTCCGTTACGCTTGCGGTTAATGACGCTGAAACCGTTAATTATCATTCCTCAAATAACAATGGCGAACTGGTAATTGGCAGCGCAGTTCAAAGCGTGAGCGGCGTTGACAGCGTTGCCGGACTTACGAATGCCACTGTCCACGCGACAAGCTCTGTTACGGTTAACGGCGCGGCTGTCAATGTAAGTGTCGATAACAATTATGACGTGGTCGTTGAGGACAGCGCGGTTGTCAGCGTTAAAAATATCAATGCGAACAGCACATTGGCTGTGAATAATGTCAGCGTGCAGGCTGTCGAAGAGGGCGCGTACACCTTCGGCTCTAAAACTTACACGATAACCGAAGACGCGGAAGTTAATTTTGCTGTTAATGGTAGTGGTGAAGTTGAAAATATCAGCGGCTTAACGGGCGGCGTCAATGCCTCTGAAGCGATTAATGCGTCGATAAATGGCGTTGATATTTCTGTAAGTGATGCGAGCGCAACGATTTATGGCAGCAGCCGCGGAATAAGCAACATTGACGGCTTAAGCAGCAATGCAACGGTTCAATCTTCGTCGATAGATAATATTTTAATCGCAATGAGCAACGGCACTCTTACGGCGAATGACATAGTTTATGAATTGAGCAATGATTCAAACGGCGCGTACGTGGCGGGCAAAGTGATAACGAATTTGGACAGCAACGCCAGCTTGAAAGTGGACAGCGCGGCGACGTACACGGTTAACGGCTCAGTTTTGAATGCGAGTGTTGGCGATATAATAATTGGCGCAAGTGACGGCTCAGCGTACATTTACGACCCGAATAATATTCGCATAGACGACAACACGACGACCGAAGAAATTATCGAACAGCTCGGCGTTGACGGCGGCTATGCTTACACTGAAACAAATGCAAGCGCTGTTGCAGATTTGATAGAGTCCGGCAATTTGGACGGCAATATGAGCCTTGTTATCGGCGCGGCGGCTCAAAATGAAGTTGACTTCAGCGAAAGTAGCGGGCGCAAATTGGCTAGCGTGACCAGCGGCGCTCACAATGTTTCCTTCAATGACGAAGGCGGCAATATAGCGGTGATTGACGGCGCGGTTGCCAACGCAGAAGGTATTGAATTGGGCGACGGCGGCGATATCGTTGTTGTTGAAGATACCGGTTCGCGCGTCAGCATAGTTGGCGGCGCAGGCGCTGATACCATCATAAATCAAGGCGGCAATGTTGTTTTCGATATGGAGGCAGGCGGCGCTGATAAAGTTGTTGCAAATGGCGGCACGACCGAGTTGGAAAATTATTCTGACAGCACGGGCGCGGGCGTCCAAACGAATTACAGCGATATTGCGGCGGGTTTTGCAAATGGCTCATTGGAAATTGATAATGACGGCGTGACGATTGATGATGCGGAAATTACATTTGACAGTAATTTTATCAATCTTTACAACAGCAATGCTGAATTGCAAAAAGTCGGCTACAGCGACGGCGGAACATTGAATGCCTCTTCAATCAAATCTGGCGTAGTGCTTATCGGTGAAGGAAACACGACATTAATTGGCGGCACGGGCAACGATACCGTTTTGGCGGGCGAAGGCGTTGTTGTCGACGCGGGCGCGGGCAATAATTACGTTTTGTTAGACAGCGATACAAACCGCGGCGGCGCAACCATTGAAATGACAGCCAAGAGCGCCCGAACTACCGTTGATAATTTCAATGCAACATTTGACGACGGCGATATGGTTAATGCTGACTCAGACGCGTCCATTACATTCGACGGCAGCGATATCACCGTTAAGAGCGGCAGAAACCGCGTTATCTTGAACGACGTTGGCGAAAGCAGCTCCGCTGATGAAACTGATGATTTTGGTTCTGCAAATTCAGCACAGATATTGATTGGCAACAGCCGCAGTTCGACAAAGACTGAAGTTGTTGCAGAAGGCGCAGCGGTTACGATTGGCGAAGAAGTTGCTGAAAGTTATATCGGTAAAGATTCCGGCTTAGATTTGAGCGAATATGACGGCGACGCTTATATCAATTTGGGCTCAGGGCGCGGCAGCCTTGACAATGACGCGGCTACTTTCAGCGGCTTTAACAGAATGCGCGCGGGTACGGGCGAAAGTACCTTGTACGGCTCAAGCGACAATGAAACGATTTACGCGGGCGCTGGCGGCACTACAATTTATGGCGGCGGCGGACGCGATACGCTCATTGCTTACAGCGGCGACGACAAAGAATCCGGCTCACTTTTCCGCGCGAATACCGGCAAAGCTACGATTGAGGGCTTTGAATTTTTAACAGAGGACAATGAAGATACCGCCGATAAAGTTGATACATTTGATCAAGTGATTGAAGATTTGCGCGTCAGTGACAGCGATTTGACGGTAACGACGGCTAACGGGCGCTTAATGCTCCTTGGCGGCGCTGGGCAGGATATTAAATACAGCCGCGAAGGCGTTGACATAATCGCGCAGGTGAACAAAGACGAATTAATATTTGACGGCACGGCGAATTATTATGAGGCGACGGGCAAAAATGCAACGGTTACGGTTGACGACGGCTTAGACAATGCAGAAATTTGGTTAGACAATTCGCACGTCATAGACTTTGAAGGCGATATCAAATACCTCGACGCGTCCGGAGTGGAAGGCGAAACTACGCTGGTTGGCAATTCCAACAACAACGTGATAACGGCAAGCGCGGGCGACAGCAGCCTGTGGGGCGGAACAAACGGCAATGACACGCTCATTGGCGGCGACGGCGACGATATGTTCTGGTATTTCTACGGAAACGGTAATGACAGCATTTCCGGCGCTGATAACAATGATACGGTTAATTTGGCGGACGTAACCTTTGATATGTTCGATGTGAGCGCAATCGAAATTGGCGATAATTCAATCAAGGTTAATTTCCACGACGGCGGCTCGGTTGCGTTGGATACGAACGACGAAACTACCTTTACATTGGGCGACGGCTCAAGCTGGGTTTACGATAAAGACGACAACGAATGGAAGTCCAAATCTTAATTTAAACCCCTAAAAAGCCGATAAACAATTTGTAGACTTTGAAGGAGTGAAAGTAAATGTGGCGCGGATTATACACAGCGGCAACCGGTATGGCAACCGAAATGAAACGCACTGACGTTATCGCAAATAATTTGGCGAACGCGGCAACTACCGGCTACAAAAAAGATTTGGCAATTCACCGCGAATTTGAGAATTTGCTGATTAAGCGCGTTTACGACCACGACAATGACGGTATGGTTGGTATGGATATGAAAGTTTTCAACAGATTGGGAAATTTAAATACCAGCGCCGAAGATATAACGCAATTCAAAGGCTTCAAAGTGGACGCGCAGGAACGGCCGACGATAGGTAAATTGGGCTTAGGAGATTACATTGACGAGATCGCGGTAGATTATTCGCAAGGCGCGCTGCAAAGTACGGGCAATGCGTTTGATTTGGCGATAGGCGGCAACGGATTTTTCGCGGTGCAAACTCCGGACGGCGTACGCTATACGAGAAACGGCGCTTTTTTCAAAAACAGCACGGGTTTATTGCAAGACATCAGCGGAAATAATTTATTGGACGTGACGGGAAATCCGATAACGATACCCGCGAATACAGCTGACGACAAAATTTCAATCAATGGCGCGGGCGAGATAATGGTACACGAAAACGGAATTCCGCGGCAGATAGCCCGAATCCAGGTTGTTCAATTCGCAGACAGGCACGCGATACAGAAACAAGGCGATAGTTTATTCTACGCGGTGACGGACAATCAAGGAAATGTGGCGCAACCGCAGCCGGCGACCGGTGAAGTTTTGCAGGGAATGTTGGAAAAATCCAATACCGAGATAGTTCAAGAAATGGTAGAGCTAATCCACAATCACAGGCTTTACGAAGCAAATTCAAAAGCCGTGACTACACAAGATACAATGCTCGACGCTGCAGTTAATCAGCTTGGGCGCATAGGGAGTTAGTTGTTCAGTAAAGAGGTAGAACAACAATAAATTTAAAAGCCGACGGTCAATCAAGACTGCCGGCTGTTTTTTTTAGCTGAAAATGGCAAGTAGCACCATTGCCCAAATGCCGCCGCCGATTAAAATTGCGGGCGACCACGGCAACATTTTATCCATAAAGCGCGAATAACTTGTTTGTTTCTGAAGTTCCTTGAGTTCTTCCTTGACGTGGTGACTGCCGTCGTAAAATTCCGATTGAAATTTGTAAATCTGGCTCTTCAAGTCACTGCAGACGCTGTAAAGTTGCGAATCAACTTTGTAAAGCTGTTCCTTGTTCGCAGTCTGCAGGTCGCGCATATTCCGGCGCAGATCCTGCACTTCGTCAATCAAGAAATCCAATTTTGCATTGAGCGCTTGAATTTGTTCAGCAGAAACTTCCTGAGTTTTTTTCAATGAAACTTTACCCGCCATTAAAAATCGCTCCTTTCAAACTTCGTGGGTCATTAAAGTTATCAGCGAATTAATTATCCCGAAAACTGCATAGGTTGAAAAAATCGCCGTCAAAACGCCTTGCACCGGAAAATCTCGCGTGAAAAAAACTATTGCGCAAAACATTATAACAGCAAAAATTTTAGCGGCAAGAAAAATTTTTTCCCCGCCGCCCTTGAAGTCCGGATAATGCACGTGACTCACCATTAAATATGCTACGATTATCATTGTGATTGGGTAAATCATTCCAAAATTCTCGGGCTGAATATTAAGCGTGGTAAAAAGCAGCGTCGTCGTCGCCACAATGCAGCCGCCCGCCGGTATTGCCAGCCCCATAAAATATCCGTGTACAACTTTGGTGCTGACGTTGAATCTTGCGAGCCGCCACATTCCGCACAGCGCAAAAATTATCGCCGCCGCTTTTCCCAAATTTCCATAATTGTACAGGCAAAATGAATACGCCAAAAACGCCGGCGCTACGCCGAAACTTCCCAAATCGCAGAGCGAATCCATTTCCTTGCCAAATTCCGAGGCAACATTCAGCGCCCGCGCCACTCGCCCGTCAAGTCCGTCCGCCACCAGCGCCAATAAAATAAATACCGAGCCATAAAAAAAATTTCCCTCGTACGTCGCGAGGATTGAACACATTCCGAAAAATAAATTAGCCGCCGTGCAAATATTTGGTAACATCGCCTTCATCGCCAGCACCTCAATTTTTAATTTTGCCTACGATAGTTTCACCGCCGCGAACTTTCTGCCCCTTCTTGACAAGCACCTCGACATTATCGGGCATAACAATTTCCGTGCAAGAGCCGAAGCGGATTAAGCCGTAGAGTTCGCCCTTTTCAAGCGTATCTTCGAGCGTAACGTAGCTTACAATTCGCCGCGCCAAAATTCCGGCAATTTGCGTAACCGTCACGCGCAGCTTGTCATTTTCAATACCGATTAAGTGCCGCTCATTTTCGAAACCGGCGGTATCTTTATACGCGGGGCGAAACCTGCCGCAGATATATTTTTGAACTTTAATTTCACCGGCAATGGGGCTGCGGTTAACGTGGACGTCGAAAACTGACAGGAAAATTATAACTTTGTTGCAGGGCGAATGAATAAAATCGTCGCCGTCCAGGTGAACGACATCTTGAACAGTGCCGTCGGCGGGCGAAACAATCAGCGATTCGTCGGCGGGAATTTTGCGCTTGGGGTTTCTGAAAAAGTACAGGCAGTAACAAGCCAGCACGGCGGGAACGAGCGCCGCGTAAGGATTTATGGCGAAATACAAAGACACCGCGATTAGCAATGCGACGCCCGCGAAATAATATCCTTCACGAATAATAGTCATTTCACCACTCCTATTTTTTAGATTTGTGAACTTCCCAGACGAATTTTGGCAAGGCGACCAGGCGTCCTGCGCGAGAGGGTTGCAATAAAGCGCGGAAAAGCCATTCCAATTTGGCGCGTTGCATCCAGCGTGGAGCGCGCCTAACAACGCCCGCCATGACGTCGAAAGTGCCGCCCACGCCGATTGATACCGGAACGTTTAATTCGGCTTTATGAGCGGCAAGCCATTTTTCCTGTTTAGGGAAGCCGAGCGCCGCCAATAAAATATCCGGCTTTGAATTTTTAATCTGCGCGATAATTTCGGGCTCATCTTCAGCTTGAAAATAACCGTTACGCGTGCCGACAATATTAATTCCGCGGTAAAGATTTTCAGCCTTAGCCTTAGCTTTGTCCGCAACGCCAGGCGCAGAGCCGAACATAAAAATTCGCTGAGATTTGGCGGGGGCGATTTTCAAAAGTTCCTGCACCAAATCATAACCGGCAACGCGTTCGGGCATTTCGTAGCCCAAATGACGCGCCGCCCAAACAGTTCCCGCACCGTCCGGTACAACCAATTCTGCGGCGTTTAGCACGCTTTTAAATTCGGCGTCATAAGTTGCCCGCAAAAGCATTTCAGCGTTCACTGTGGCGATTGTGGAAGGTTTACGGGCGGATATCAGCCGCTCGGCAAAATCCACCGCTTCCGCCATCGTCACCGCGTCAACTTTCACGCCCAAAATTTCTACTCGCTCGCTCATTTAAAAATCTCCAAAAATATTCCATCTTCCAAATCCTTGATATTGTACAAATCGCGCAGGACTGAAAAAGTTTCGCGCAGATTTTGTTTCGCCTTACGCCAACCTTCGCCGTCAGTTATCCAAATAAATTTAAAGCCGTCAATTTTTTCAGCTTCTTCAGCGATAAGTTTGTAACTGCGGGCGGTTTCGTTTAGTTTAGAGCCGCCGTCCGTGTAAAAATTAGTTTCCACCGCGAAAATTTTATCCGCCGTCTCAACGACAAAATCCCAGCGCTTATTCGGAAAAATATCAGTCAAGTAAAATTCCTTGCGATATTCGACGCCCGCTTGACGCAGAAATTTTTCAACAAGATTTTCCATTTGATGACCGCCGCGATTTTTCCTGCCGTTAGAATCAAGCCCGACTTCAACGCCCGTCAGATAATCGTACAGGTTGCTGATAACGTGATTTTCAAGCAGATTGAAAAGTCCGGTCTGCCTCATAAAATATTTGTACTGCGCGACAGATTGATTTGCATTATCGAAATTGTAATTAAAAGCGCCGTTTTCGTCTTTACAATAGAGTTCGCTCTTGCGGACGGCTAACAGCAGCGGAATAACTTTTAAACATTTTGGATAGTCAATTAAAAGCCGCTCAAAATCCGCCTCAATATTTTTGGAATTAATGAGCGAATTTAAAATGTTAGCTTCCACTTTTAGGCGCTCGGTATTTTCATAAACTTTTTCAAAATCCGTGTAATAATCGTAAGTATTTATTGAGGTTCTGAAAGTTTCAAGCCAATCTTCAAATCTGCGCGAATTCATTTGCATTAATCAACCTTTCGCGTGACAGTTCAATAAACTCTGGCTGAATGTCAATGCCGATATAATTTCTGTGTAAAATTTTGCAGGCAACGCCGGTAGTTGACGAGCCGCAAAATGGATCAAGCACAAGGTCATTTTCCGCAGTCGACGCCAAAATAATTCTATTTAGCAGATACAACGGCTTTTGCGTAGGATGTTTACCGTGAATTTTTTCTTTAGCGGGAGTCAATGGTCCTGTCCAAACGTCTTTCATTTGTTTGCCGCCGTTAATTTCCTTCATAAGCTGATAATTAAAAAAATGTCGCGCAGATTTATCATTTTTCCGCGCCCACAAAATAGTTTCGGTGCTGTGCGTGAAATATCTGCAAGACAAATTAGGCGAAGGATTGGTTTTCTGCCACGTGATATTGTTCATGATTTTAAAATTTTCCTGCTCCAGCGCCATACCAACCGAATAAATATTGTGGAAAGTGCCGCTAATCCAAATCGTGCCATTGGGTTTCAAAATCCGCCTGCACAGCCTAAGCCACGTCCGATTAAATTCGTGTTTGGCGTCGAGCGAATCAATTTTGTCCCAATCGCCCTTATCGACAGAAACAACCTTGCCGCCGCTGCAACTAATGCCGCCATTCGATAAAAAATACGGCGGGTCGGCGAAAATCATATCGACAAATTCAGCCGGAAAATCATTCAGCAAATCAAATGTATCAGCCAAATACAACTTAGAATTTTCGTCAGCAAAATAAGCGTCCATTATTCGACAGTCACGGACTTAGCCAAATTGCGCGGTTTATCGACATCGCAGCCGCGAGTTATCGCCGCGTAATAAGCTAAAAGTTGCAGCGGAACTACCGTTAACAGCGGAATTAAAAGTTCGTCGGTTTCCGGAACAAAAATTACGTGGTCAAGATATTTTTCAAGTTCGGTATCGCCCGCCGCCGCAATTCCAATCACGATAGCGTCGCGCGCCTTAACTTCCTTGATATTCGACAAAGTTTTATCGTAAACGGATTTTTGAGTGGCAAGCGCAATTACCGGCACGCCTTCAACAATCAGCGCCAAAGTTCCGTGCTTGAGCTCGCCCGAAGCATAAGCCTCCGCGTGAATGTAGGAAATTTCCTTGAGTTTGAGCGCGCCCTCCAACGCCACGCAATAATCCAAACTCCGCCCGATATAAAATACATCTTCGTTGAAACCGTATTGCCGCGCGAAAGTTTTAATCGGCTCGACGTCCGACAAAGTTTCGCTAATCTGCGCGGGAATTTTTTTCAGCAAACTAATCAGCCGTTTCAATTCGTCGCCGGAAACAGTTTCTGCGATTTGCGCCATATACAGCGCCAGCATAAACATTAAAATCAGCTGCGTGGTGTAAGCCTTAGTCGACGCAACCGCAATTTCCGGGCCTGCCCACGTGTGAATTACATTTTCAGCTTCGCGGGCGATTGACGAGCCAACCACATTAGTTATCGCCAAAGTTTTTGCGCCGAGCCGCTTAGATTCTTTGAGCGCCGCCAATGTATCCGAAGTTTCGCCGCTTTGACTAATCACAATTACCAGCGTTTTATCGTCGACAATCGGATCTCTGTAGCGGTATTCGCTTGCCAAATCGACTTCAACCAATTTTCGAACAAGTTTTTCAATGTAAAATTTGCCGACAAGCCCCGCGTGGTAAGCAGTGCCGCAAGCCACGATATAAATTTTGTTGATACCGTCGAGAAAATTTTTATCCCAATTCAATTCGTCCAAAATGATTGACGCGCCATTTTTGGCAATGCGTTTGCTCATGGTATCGCGGACGGCTTTGGGCTGTTCGTTAATTTCCTTGAGCATAAAATGTTCGTAGCCGCCCTTTTCGGCAGCCTCGGCGTTCCAGCTCACATGGAAAATTTTTTTATCGACAAAGCCGCCTTGCCGATTGAGAATTTGCACGGAATCTTTTTTGACAATGGCAATTTCGCCGTCGTTCAAAATGAAAGTGTCGCGCGTGTAAGAAATAATCGCCGGAATATCGGAGGCAATGAAATTTTCGCCCTTGCCCAATCCAACTACAAGCGGATTTTCCTGTTTCGCGCAGAGCAAAACGTCGGGGTGCATTTTCGACATAAAAACCAGCGAATATGAGCCTTCGATTTTGTTCAGCACATCGCGAACGGCGCTGACAAAATCGCCGGTGTAAACTTCTTCGAGCAAATGAGCAACAACTTCAGTATCGGTTTCAGAAATGAATTTGTGCCCGCGCGCGATTAATTCTTCCTTGAGCGGCATGAAATTTTCGATGATACCGTTATGGACGACGACAAAATTTCCGTGACAATCGGTATGCGGGTGGGCGTTTAAATCGGAAGGGCGACCGTGAGTAGCCCAGCGCGTGTGACCAATTCCAACCGTACCGGCAGGCAGCCGATTTTTCAGCTTTTCCTTCAGCGAATCCAGCCGCCCAACAGACTTTTCAATAAAAATATTATCGCCGCAATTAACCGCAATCCCCGCCGAATCATAACCGCGATATTCCAATTTCGTTAAACCGTCCAATAAAAAATCAACGGCTCGCTTGCCGCCAATATACCCGACAATCCCGCACATATTTTTACCTCCAAGGCTGTGTTTTTTCCGAATGATTATATATTAACGGCGTTTTATCGTCAAATAGTTATCAACTTTCTTTTATCGTAAAAGAAAGTTGCAAAGAAAAGCGCGGCTCAGATAGTCACTTCACGTGACTAATTCGCCGCATTGGGGCGCCCGTCCTTGGGCGCCCTCTTATTTTCGGTTTGCATGTATGTATGATTGGGCGGATTTGATGCCGTCAACTGCCGAACTCATAATGCCGCCCGCATAACCGGCGCCTTCACCAATCGGATAAATATTCGCGTGGCTTATTGAGCGCCGCGTAATTTTATCGCGCAGAATCCGACACGGCGCACTCGTCCGAGTTTCAACGCCAGTCAAGGCAATGTCAGCCGCCGCAAAATTTTTAATCTTGCCATTCCAAAAAATAAGCGCGTCTTTCAAAGTCTGAGCCACTTCACGCGGCAAAATTTTATTCAAGTCAACAACTTTATAGCCGAGCGGATATGTCGGTTTCACAACAAAATCTGCGCAATCTGCGCGACCATTCAAAAAATCGCCCACACTTTGAACCGGCGCAAAATAATTTTTCCCCGCAATTTCAAACGCCGCACTCTCAAGTTTCCGCTGAAATTTAATGCCGCTCAAAATTCCTTCGCCAAAATCGCGCCTGTCAACCGTCACCAACAACGCGCTATTCGCCACGCCCGAATTTCTGTCAAAATTACTCATGCCGTTGGTAACGACGCGCCCAATTTCCGAAGTCGCCGCCACAACCTGCCCGCCTGGACACATACAAAAACTATACGCGCCGCGCCCGTCGCCCTTGTACGTCAAAAAATAATCCGCCACAGGCAATTTCGGATTGGCAAAATCTGCGCCGTACTGCGCGATATTTATAAATTCTTGCGGGTGCTCAATCCTCACGCCAACAGCAAACGCCTTAGACTCCATCGCCACGCCGCGCTCATTCAGCATTTCATAGGTATCTCGCGCAGAATGCCCAATTCCCAAAAAAATCGCGTCAGCCGAAAATCTTTGCTCGCCGTTAACGATAACCGCCGAATTTTCAAAATCCGTGACCTGCGCATTAAAATAAATCTTGCCGCCCAAATCAATTATCTGCCGCCGAATATTTTTCACCACCGCGCGCAATTTGTCCGTGCCAATGTGCGGTTTCTGCAAATACAAAATTTCTTCCGGCGCGCCCGCCTCAACAAAAATTTTCAAAACATAATCAGTCAGCACGTCGTCAATCCGCGTCGTCAATTTGCCGTCGGAAAAAGTCCCCGCGCCGCCTTCGCCAAATTGCACATTCGAATTAACGTCCAATTCGCCGGTACTAAAAAATTTCGCAACCTTAGCCGTTCGGCTGTCGACGTCGCTGCCGCGCTCAAAAATAATAGGCTCCAATCCTGCGCGCGCCAGCTCAAGAGCGGCGAACATTCCCGCAGGACCAAAGCCTATGACTAGTGGAGAGTGAAAAGTGGTTAGTGGATAGTGAGGCGTGATTTTTTCTGCGGCAGGAACTTTCACAACGCCGTCGCGCAGTGCTACCTTTCCGGCAACGTCCGCGTCAACGATATAATTAAATTTAATTCCAGAGCCACGATACCGCCGCGCGTCTACAGCTTTTCGGATAATTTTTACGCCGCGAATTTTCTTCACGTCAATTTTCAAACGTGCCGCCACAATTGCCGCCAAATCGCGCTCATCTTCCAAATCCACCGATAAATTAATTTTAACTTCCAAAAAATTTTACTCCTTCAATTCGGCTGTAACTTCAACCGTATCAACATTCACCGTAACGCCTTCCGGCAACATCAATTCAACTTCGCCGCTAAAATTCGTCTTGCCTTCCGCAAAATTAATCGGCGCTGTCTTAACCGAATCAATATAATCAATGACTTCTTCAACGCCGGTAATTTCAACAACTTCGGGCATAACTTTAACTTTGTTAATTTCGCGCCCGCTCGGCGGCTTAATGTCAACAATCATCGGTACAATCTTTGTAACCATTTTGCGCTCAATATTCACCTTAACAGTTATCACCGACGGCGCAACCCGCACGCCGTGAATTTCCCTGCCGTCTTCGTTAATCGCCGTCATTGGTACGGGCAACTCAAAAGTTTCACTGTTGCCATTCAAGCTGACGTAGCCGATAACCCGCTTAACATTTTCAACCGCACTTTTCGCGCCAATAAGCGTCAAATTATCCGAAGATTTTTCAAGGTCGGTAACGTGCGAGCCCTGCATTGGCGAGCCGCTTACAATCAATTCAACCGGTATCTGCCGCTCAATTATCGGGTCAATTTTAACTTTGATTTTCGCGGGATAAACGCTTTCCAGCTCAAAGCCTTTTGGAAAAGAAGTTTCAACCGGAACTTCATATTCGCCCTCTTCATAGCCCGCCATATTCGCAAACGCCCGAATGTTATTCGTGCCATAATCGACGAAGTAAGAGCGCGGCGCACTCAATTTCACTTGAATATCGCGCTCGTCATAAATCGCCGTGCATTTCGGCGGAACATTCGCTATCGACAGCGGCACTTCGTACGTTCCGTTTATCGTCGGATCTTGACTTCCCATTACGAAAAACCACAGCGCTATCGACAATATCAGCGCCACGATTTTTTTGACTAAATTTCTTTGGAAGGCGTTTTTAATTTGTTCCAACATTACTAGCCCTCCATCTCATGATAAAATCTATAAAGTTGTGTTTGTTTGAATTATTGAACACCGGACGCAACACGGAAATTAAAGTATCGCCGTCCAAATGCCGCATAAGCCGCCCGTTTTCAGCAACGGAAATTGTACCGGTTTCTTCGCTGACAACCAAAATCAGCGCGTCGCATTGCTCAGAAATGCCAATCGCCGCTCTGTGCCGCGTGCCGAGTTCCTTGGATAAACCTTTTTTTTCAGTGAGCGGCAAAAGGCAGCCCGCCGAATATAATTTGTTGCCGCGAATTATCGCCGCGCCGTCGTGCAGGGGCGTATTCACAAAAAATATATTCAAAATTAATTCTGAAGTTATCACCGCGTCAAGTTTTATTCCGGTGTCCGCAACGTCATTCAAGCCCATATCCCGCTCTATCACCAAAAGCGCGCCGGTTTTCGACGCCGCCATTGTTTTTACCGCTTTGACAATTTCCTCGACTACACGCTTTGCTTCCAGCGCGTCTAAAGAAATTCTTTCGTCAAATAAAAATCTTCCTTGCCCCAATCGTTCAAGCGTACGGCGGATTTCCGGCTGGAATATTATTGGCAAAAGTACAAACATCCACGTTATAATTTTTTCAAACAGCCACGATAATAAATTCAGTTGTAAAATATTGCAAAACAAATTCGCGGAAAACAAAACTAAAATGCCTTTGACGAGCGTAATTGCGCGCGTGCCTTCAATCATTGCGTAGAGTTTGTACAAGATTATTGCCACTAAAATTATTTCCAAAATGTCGGACGGACGGATTGTCGAAATTAAGCCCGCGACTTTTTCCGGAAATGGCAAATCAACAGCCATAAACATCCCTCCTTTGCACGCCGGAACAATCGAATTGCGGTATAAATTTTTCTTCGGCGGTTTTACCAACTTGCATATAACAATTTTTGACGCCAATATCAAGCGAAGATTTATTTTAAAAAATATTTAAAATGATAGTTTAATTAACGTCGGAACAATCGAATTGCGGAATAAATTTTTCTTCGGCGGTTTTACCAACTTGCATATAACAATTTTTGACGCCAATATCAAGCGAAAGATTTATTTTAAAAAATATTTAAAATGATAGTTTAATTAACGTCGGAACAATCGAATTGCGGAATAAATTTTTCCTCGGCGGTTTTACCAACTTGCATATAACAATTTTTAACGCCAATATCAAGCGAAGATTTATTTTAAA